>DVJP01000040.1 GCA_018716725.1 Candidatus Merdivicinus excrementipullorum
CTGGTTCCCTTTGGAAGAAGTTTCCGCAATCCTCTCGTTGGTGACCAGTTTGATGCTCATGAATACACCTCAATTCTCAGCCACTGGTGATCTTCCGCCATCCGGCCTTCCGTAATCCGGATAATTTCCCACGGGTCATATTCCACAAGTCCCAGTGTATCCAAATATTCCCGGAGGCCTGCCCGGTCTTTGGATAGACAGCGCTCCTGCAGAAATAGTTGAAAATCTTCCCAGCTTGGGTTCCGATTATTTCCGAAAGCCCGCTTTACCGGGTCTTCCACATAATTTTCCACTGTCAGTATTTCATCAGTAAAATCCGCATAGATGGCAGTGCAGAGCTGCTCCCGGTCGTAGTATTCCAGCCGGTAAACCGAATGTCCCAGTTTCTTTTTCTGTCTGGCAAAATCCACACCAGTTACTGCAGGAACCAGAATAATCCGGTTTCCGTCAAACAGCAATTCTACATTTCGGTGGAGCGCATCCAGCCCCAGTTCTTTCACCCATTTCGTAGGGATGGTTACTTTGCAGGTAGTAGCATTCCCGGACGCCGTGCCGCCGGCTGCGTTGAAATTGATTTTTGCGGTACGCTGCTGCATTTTTCTCACCTCTGCAATTATTATACCATATTCGGTACGAATATACAATATTTTTTGAATCATTAAGGTGCTTATGGACAGAATAAAAGGACAGCTTCTTTTTTAAGAAACTGTCCTGCTTACCTTATTTGGGTTAATTATTCTGTTCTGTCAATTCTTTGACTTCATCAAGAGACAACTTGGAATACTTTGCAATGTCTTCCAATGGAAGTTTTCCATCACGAATCATATTATGTGCCACAGATTTTCTGGCCTCTAAATCTGCCTTCTTAGCTGCTTCCTTTGCAGCTTCTTCTGCGGCCTCTTTCCGCATATCTTCCAGGATTCCTCCTTATGCATTTTCGCGCTTTGCAAGTTCCTCAACTTCCTCAAGAGACAACTGAGAATACTTTGCAATATCTTCCAGTGAAAGTTTTCCATCCCGAAGCATATTTTGTACCATAGATTTTCTGGCTTCCAAATCCGCTTCTTCCCGCATATCTTCCATCATCTTACACATAGTCGCTACTCCTTTCTCAGTTTCCTTAAAGTATCTGGCGCGGTCCGCCAATGGACGGTACCGCATATCTTTGGGATCAGTGCAATGGAAATCCCGCATCAGGATTCCCAGCGGCGTATCCTCCTGGTATTCGCCGTTAACATACAAAATATGCGCTTCATCCCCGAAGAATTCGCCGGTTTCCTGGATAACCCGGTCAATGTGATAGAGGGCTTCTTTTTTGCCCAGCACGTCCTTTTCGGTTATAAAGATAACATAGGTTTCTGCAAGATTCTCATAATGGTCACCCGGCGATGTGATATTGGCATCCATCAAGCTGCTGTTGTACCGGGCACGTTTTGCACCGGCGCCACGGTCTGCGCGCTGGATTTCAATATTATACCGTTTCCCATTTTGGTCTACTGCGTAAATATCCAGGACAATAGATCGGCCCTGTAGGTTTTTGATCTGATGCTGGATGTGTACCTGCTGAATCTTCAGGTCATCCCGATTCAGCACAATATGTACCACCAGCTCTGTGCATTCAAGGTTGTCCTCAAAACATTTGGACATAAAATCGTCGTCCATCAGACAAAATCTCTGAAGGCGTTCCAGGTCTTTTTCATGGAACTGTTTTGCTTGTTCCATTCCGTATTTCCTCCTGTGTTATTTGTATTTTATCATAAATGACTGTCGGTTTCAATATGATGCAGCAAGGAAATCCCAAGGAGAGGATTGATATCCTCTCCTTGCCTTTTCGTCATCTTTGACTTATAATTATTATAAATATGTTCTATCCACTAAAATGACTGAACGAGGAAAATTCCTGTTTTCTTAATCAAAGAGGTCATAACATAGAATGACTGCTGCCTCAAGTTTGACTCTGGCATATGTATCTATTTCAGTTCTCACCTCCGGCCAAATTATTTTTGGACTAAATCAGCATACTCCCCTAATTTGATGGGATTTTGCTTTAGTGATATTATAACACATTCATCGCTTTTAAACTCCAAAGCAGGGGAGGCCACGGCGTTGGCGAATCCGGTGATAGGGACCAGGGTTCCGGCCCCGGCATGCTTGGCAAGGTTGTCGTAAATTTTTAACCCGGTGGCCAGGACGCTGCAAAAGATTAAGGTGACGGAAACCCAGGTAGACGCCGTTTCCGGGGAAGCGCCCCAATGCTTATAAAGGAGCAGAAGCCCCTGACCTATGGCGCAGATGAGCCCGCCGATTGCAAATGCTTTGGGGATGGTCTTCCAGCTTTGGGTATTGGGGGAAGCCTGCTCCGCCAGCTTTTTGTATTCCTCTTTGGTGATGTTTTTCATCCGAAATCCTTCCTTTCTCAAAATCCGCTGAACAGTTCCGCATTGTCAGTATGCCATCCTCTGTCAAAATTATCCCGTTTTTCTGAAAAAGCCGAAGAATTTTAAAATTATTATAAAAGTCTTGACATTTGAGGAAAAATCCCGTATACTGAAAGAAAAGGAGGGGTGCGGATGGAGAAGCTGCGCAATGTATTGAAGGAAAACGGAATCCAAGTGACAAAACAGCGGCTGGCGGTGTATAAAGTGCTGAAAGAGCTCAATACTCATGTTACAGCGGAAATGGTATTAGACGTTTTAAAGCAGCGCGGCATTTCCATGACTGTGGCCACGGTCTATAATATTTTGAACCTGTTTGAAGAAAAAGGTTTGATTCGGAAGGTTGGCGCAGCAGGGGAACCGGTCATTTTTGATATCAATACCTACGAGCATATCCATATTTGCGACCAGGAAACCCGCAAGGTGCGGGACTGCCTGGATATGACGCTGGTCCAGATGATTGAAGATTACCTCCAGGAGCATCCTGTGGGGGATTTGGAACTGGAACGGGTGGATATCAGCCTCATTGGGAAAGATCTGACGCTGCACACAACATGATATTCTGACAGCTAAGACGGCGCGCCGTCTGACTGAAATACAATCAAATTAGGAGGTCATTTGCATGGAACTCAAGGGAAGTAAAACCGCCGCCAATCTCGCCGCCGCTTTTGCCGGGGAATCTCAGGCCAGAAACAAGTATACCTATTATGCGTCCAAAGCCAAAAAAGACGGCTTTGAGCAAATCGCCGCCATTTTCACGGAAACCGCTGAAAATGAGAAAGAGCACGCCAAAATCTGGTTCAAGCTGCTTCACGACGGCGAAATCCCCACCACCGTGGAAAACCTGAAGGACGCGGCAGCCGGCGAAAACTACGAATGGACCGATATGTACAAGACCTTCGCGGAGGAAGCCAGAGAAGAAGGCTTCACTAAAATCGCCGCATTGTTTGAAATGGTGGGCGCTGTCGAGAAGGAGCACGAGGAGCGTTACCGCAAGCTGCTGGCCAATATTGAAGATGAAGTGGTGTTCTCCAAGGACCACGACGTTATCTGGCAGTGCCGCAACTGCGGGCACATTGTCATCGGCAAGAAGGCGCCGGAAATCTGCCCGGTATGCTCTCATCCCAAGGCTTATTTCCAGGTAAAACCCGAGAACTATTAATTCCTCCGGTTGTTACAGCAAGCTATAAAACAGTTGACAGCCACAACAGTTTCTTCTGTTGTGGCTGTTCCTGCATTTTTCCTTTGGTGTGATAGTATATCATCAAGCAGGCTGATAAACAGCTGTTTGGAGGAGTCGGTATGAAGATTGAAACATGCACGAAGAATGCTTTTGTTGTGATTGGCAAAGAAGGCTCCACTTCGGATGGCCCAGGATTTATTCAAAAACTATGGTCGGATGCCAACGCTCATTTTAACGAAGTTCAGCCGCTGGCGAAAAAAGACGAAAACGGCAATTTGGTCGGGATTTGGGGAGCCATGTCCGATTGCGCCCATTTATACAAACCGTGGGAGGATAACTTTAGCAAAGGGCTATACCTTGCCGGCGTTGAATGTGCGGATGATGCGGAAGCGCCCGAGGGATGGAAAAAATGGACCATACCAGGCTATGAATATATTTGCGCAGAGGCTGAAAATGAACATACCTTTTGGGAGACGCTGGACTATATGAGGGCAAATCATATTCCCTTGGTTGGAGCTGTCCACGATTTTTCTTGTCCTGCGAATGGAAAGAATTATATGTTTTTCCCGATTAGAGCTATTTAGCCAATGTCTATTTGTCTTGCGGCCACCCGGCGAAAGGCCGGGTGGTTTCCGTTTTGCGCCGTGTTACGCCCCTTTCTCCCGCCCCTTCCAGAACATCAGGAAAAAGCCCGGTAATTTTCCATTAATTCTTGCTGGGCTTTAGCAACGCCCAGCTGAAGCCAGAAGCTGCGGTAATCTTCCGATTTTTGTCCGCCGAAATAATTTCCTTTGCAGGAATAAAGGTCCACGCCGTCCCGGCCCGGTATGAACCCCAGGAAATGATCCGGCGTATCCGCACCGTGTTCATAAGCCGCAAGCTGGATATTTTTCCCGGTTGTTATTAGTATCAGGGGGCCGCCTGCTTCCATCCCTTGAATTTCTTCCGGAGCATAGTCTGTTTTACAGGGGCGGAAACTGTGCTCAATTCGGTCAAAATGGGAAAAGGTGATTTCCGTCAGCGAAGTATATTCCGCACGCAGCCCACCGTAGTAAATCCTCTGCCTGCCATCCAACCCGGCAAATATGCCGCCTTGGGATAAGGAATAGCGGAGTCGGACAAAAGGCGAGGCCTCACGGGTGCGAATTTGAACCATCAGCTGGACATTTTTTCCCAATCGGAAAGAAAGCCAAATTTCCGCTCCGTCTTTCCAGGGGAAAATTTTTTGGACTTCCGGATTGCTTGGGCGCAACCGCCCCTCTTGAAGGGGAAATTCCGGCCGGCTGGTTTCAATTCGGCAGGAGATTCCTTCCGGGCAGACCAGTTGATCCATCCAATAACTGACCCATCCTGCCCAGGCCTCTAAGATCCAGCGGCGGCCGGTTTTCCCCGCAGCCCTGAGAACATATTCATCCACAACGGGCCAGGTGCAGTGCAGCTGATTTGCGTCCATATCATACGAATCGTCCCATACAGGAATGGCGCGGATTCCCGCTGGAAAGTACGGCATTCCGCCGCTGACAAGTCTCCGGGTCGGGGTCAAAGGTTACGGCAAAACCGGCTTCCTCATCAGGGAGCAGAGGGGCTGACAGAAGCGAATAGCGATTTTGGACCGGTTTACAGTCGAATCGGCAGGAAGAGCTCGCGCCTACGGCAATATGCAGATCCCACGCGCCGCTTTCCCCTTCTTCGTGAAAACCTCCCAGCATCCGGTTCTGCTCTGGTTTAAAATCCCACTCCCGCCAGGATCGGTTCATGCCGTTAGGCGCTAACCGATAATCCCCTGTTTCCACAGGGATCAGCTGAGTTGCCTGATAAAAAGACAGCTGAAAACGAACCCCCTTTGGGATGTTTTCAGATGCCCGCAGCCGAAACAGCATAGATTCATCGGCCGCAGAAAGGCCGCTTTTGTAAAATCTACCTCCTATGGAATTTTATCTGTTTCACGGTGCAGCAATGCCCGCTGGACCCGTTCGCGCCTTGTCATAACGACTTCTCCCCGCTTTAAAAACTTTATCCAGGCATCCGTTTGATGCTTCATAAAAATAATGCGATTCCTGCGTTAAAGCAAGCTGGAAAACCTGATAAATCACCCTCTTGTTCGTTATTGATTGCCGAAAGCAGCCTGATTTTGATTGGGACTATTCCGGCGGGATAATTCGGGAGCACGTTGCTGGAGGGCGGCAAGGGAAATTTCAATGTCTTCCCGCACTTCATTTTTGGTATTATCTCCGGAATATGCCTCTGAAATGGGGTCTGAGCTTTTTTGTCCGGACCAAGATACTAGCCCGGAAGCAGGCGGTGCTTCTGTATTCCCCTGCGGTACACTGCCGCGCACCCCTGTAATTTGATTATTGCGAATTTCAATATTGTAGGCACTGACACCGTAATATTTTCCTTCTGTTCCTTGACGTTGGGAATTCACTGTTATACCTGCGCTCTGGGTTTTCGGAGAGAGGGCCTGATCCTGGGATTGGCGGCCAAGCTCTTTTCCATTGCCGGGCCGGTCATTGTCTGCGGCCTGGCCGCTAGCGTCGTCTACGGGATCATACTGGTTATTTGTCAGCAGTTTATAAGATAAACGGCCGAAACATCAAGCCGGGCAGAGAATATCTGTCCGGCTTTTGCATGTAAAGATTAGAGCTATCAGCCCTTAGGCATTCCGAAAATGGAGCGACAGCCCGTCTCCGCACTGAAGCGATACTTCCGTACGGATCGTCCCGTCTTCTGAGCAGGAGAACGGCACATTCTGCTGGTTTACAGAAATGGCCGTCAGTTTGCCCCCATTGCCGCAAAACAGTTCCGCAAACGCAAGAGAGCCTTCCAAACAGCTGATTTTTATTTCATTGTTTTCCATTTGGATTGTTCCGTAACCAGCCGGCGCAAACCAGGGGATGCAGTGGACGCCGGGCGTCAGGGAAAAGCTCAGCCGCTTTTTCGGGCCGTCCAAGCGGAAATGGCTGAGGGAAAGCATCATCGTCCAGCTGGAAAGGGGGCGGTAATAGTAATCGCCGCATTCCTCATGGTTAAAAATACGTCCGGCGTACCAATACCGCTTTTCGACGATACCGGCCAGCTCGCTGGCTTCTGTAAACCGGCCGTATTCCAGCAGAAGGCTGGCAAAGGCGTACTCGATCCCGCTCCAGTTGGCCAATGCCTGAACATTTTGATAGGTATAAAGCGTGGGGGCGGCGTTTGGCGGGTAGGAAGCGTTGATTAATCCGTTTTCCCCATTGAAATTCCATTTGAGGATGCTGTCCAAGGTTTGGGAAACATAGGATTCTTCCACAAAGGAGGGCAGCCCCATAAGGGTTGAATACCAAAGCCCGTCCAGCTGGTCCGACATACAGCATTCATCCCGCAAGGCTCCGTCCACCCAAAGGCTGTAATACGACCCGTTCCACAGCTTGGCAAAGCTGGCTTTTCCTTTTTCAAGCAGCCGGCTCCACTTTTGGACAAAATCGGTCTCCTCCATCTCCGCCGCCAGGCGGATTCCCGCTGTCAGCGCCCCAAGCCAGAGGGACGCGATATAGGCGGGGGCGCCCTGGAACTTCCAGGCGTCATAAGTGTTTGCCTTAGTATCGGTATCCGGCAGCCCGTCCCCGTCTGAATCCAGCAGGGCGGTATTCTCCATGGCAAGGACAACGTGGGGCCAAAGCTCAGCCAGGTACTGCCGGTCCCCGGTCCACAGATAGTCCCGGCATACCATCAATACAAATTGGGGGTTCATATCCACACGGTCAAACCCCTCGTCCACCGCACTGAAGTCGGGGGTGAAGAAATGATGGACCCGGCCGTCTTTCCGCTGGAATTTTGCGCCCATGCGCATCTGCCGCAGCTGCAATTCCGGGAACAGTGCCAGCAATCCCCATGAACCGTGGTAGGTAATGTCGGTGGTATGGAACCCGCAGCTGCCGAATCCTTCCCAAATGCCGAAGTCGCCGTTTTTGGTCCACCAGGAGCATTTGAGCAGCGTGTTCAAATGGGCAGTCCAGCCCCGGGGAAACGCGGCGGGCGCGTCGGTTTCGCCCAGCAGCTGAGAAAATTCCTTTGCCTTGGGAAAGATGCTTTGATAATTTTCAGCAAGGAAGGAGCAGACTTCCCCGGAATTGGAGAACCAGTTTTCATATTGATGGCCCACCGTCTGCCCTGTGGGGCTGATATGGTGGGGAAAATACCAGCCCAGAAGGAAGGAAAGCTCTTTTGTTTCACCGGGCTGCAAAGTAACGGCGCTGCACAAGCCGCAGCCGCCCCACTCGCTGTGCTCCGGGTGATTGGGCGCGGTAAATTCCTGGTATTGGTTGGCCAGCATCTTTAAAAAGGTCCGTTTCCCTTCAATAGTTTCAACCGGGCAGGGATCCAGTTCGCACAGGCGCTTCCAGGGATTTGCACCCCACGCCGCCTTTAACATCAGCGCCAGCCACGCTTCAATTTGACCTTCTTCCATTTTATCGATCTTATCCGGCGTGAACTCCGAAAGATCCGGAAGGCTTTCCCAGCCCAGATTAGGGAGCCTGCCTGTTTTGCGGAAATCGAACAAACAGGATTCTTCCGTGGTCCCCAATTCCCAGCCCAGGACATACGCCTTCAGATACGCTTCAAAGTCCCCGCATATGTAGCTGTGTTCACCGCCCACAGCCATGAGGCTGACGCTGCCGTTCTGCGGAAGAGCCTCCTCCGAGGCGCTGGACATGGTAATCATGGAGGCGCCGGAAAGCCGGCTGAATCGATTGACAAGCTCCCGCCGGGGGACGCCTCTGCAAACGGGGTTTTGCATAAGCCCCAGCAGGGATACGGTTACAGGCCTTTGCCCGCAGTTGGCAATGGTATAATTTACCGAAAATCCCGGCGTCCCGCTGATACGGGCGTTGTGGGGCACAAAAGGCGAAACATATTCCGCAGATACCCGGACAGGGAGATCCGGGTCGCGGTATTCCAGCAGCGCGGCCGGAAAATTAGGTGTCCACGCAATTTCGGGAACGCACTTCATCCAGGAATACATGGCGGAACGGAAGTAGCCCAGGCGGTTGGGGCTGTCATACGACAGCTTCCGGACAATAGGCTCGCCTCCTTCTGCACAGGTCCGCAGATAAAAGCACAGCAGTTCTTCCGGAAAATCGGGAATATCCTCCAAATGATCCTGTTCAGGCGAACGGGACGCCCATTTCCCGCGGTTGAAAATACTCCAGTTATTCAAACGGCCGTCTGGGAAAATTTCCACCGTGCCCGTTCCAATCCCCCCAAGCGCCATGCCGGCAAACTCCGGGGTGCGCTGAATAATGGTGCGCATGTGATTCATAGAAACCTCCTGTAAATATGTGGGAATGCCCGCCGGCGGCTGGCATCAGGATTTTTATTTTACGTCTTCGGCAGAAAGCACAATCTGGGTTTCGCACCGGATATCCCGGGAGGACGCCCCCGCCAGAATCCGGAATTCGCCGGGCTCCACTGTCCAGCGGTAATCCAGCCCCATAAGCCGGAAGGCTTTTTCATCCAGCTCAAAATCCAGGGTTTTCTCCTCCCCGGCTTTCAGGAACACCCGCTGAAAGTCTTTCAGCAGCAGAGGAGGCGTCGCCACCGAGCTGTCCACGTCATCCACATAAATCTGCGCCACTTCCTCGCCGTCCCGATTTCCGGTGTTGCGGACGGTCACAGAAACAGATACCCGTAAGGGATCCCGGCTTATAAGCTCCGCCTTTAAGCCGCTGTAAGAGAAGCTTGTGTAGGATAATCCGTGGCCGAAGGGATACCGGGCCAGCTTGGTCCCTTCCATAAAATTCAGGTCGCCGCCAGGCAGCATGGAATAGTAGCAGGGCAGCCGGGTGCTGCTTTGGGGGAAGGATACCGGCAGCCGTCCCGCCGGGTTCAAAATCCCCAGCAGCGCCTCCGCAATGGCCTGGGCGCCGAACTCGCCGCCGAACCAGGCCGCCAGGATGGCGCCGCAGCAGCCTTCCTCTACGGAAAGGTCCACGCATTTGCCGTTTTCCAGCACCAGGACCAGGGGCTTCCCAAGCTGGGAAAGCTTTTGAATCAGTTCCCGCTGTTTCCCGGCCAATGTCAGCTCGCAGCGGTCCTTGCCTTCGCCGCTGGTAATGGTGTTGTCGCCGCCCACCATGACGATGACGTCGCATTTGGCGGCAATTTCCACCGCCTGCTCCATGCAGTCGGCGATTTCCTCCTCCCCTTTGCTGAACAGGTGGGGCTGGCCTTCTACATAATACTCCGTTTTGGGGCCTTCCGTAATGGGGCAGCCGTCGCACTGGAAAATCTGCACCCTATGGCCAACAAGCCGCTGCAATTCCTCGTAAACCGAGGGGATGGCGTACCCCACGGGAACAGCGGAATAACCGCCGATTTTCTGATGGGCGGAGGACGGCCCGATCAGGGCGATGGAGCGGACGCTTTCCCCTAAGGGGAGGACCCCGTCGTTTTTCAAAAGGGTGATAGACTGGCGGGCCGCCAAAAGGGCGATATCCCGGTTTTTCTGGCTGCGGATTTCCCCTTCCCAGGCGGTTTCATCCGTATAGGGACGCTCAAACAGTCCCAGCCGGAACTTCATCCGCAGAACCCGGCGGACAGCGTCATCCACCCGTTCCATAGGAAGCCGCCCCTCCTTGACAAGGCTTACCAAGGTTTCCTCAAAATACTGGTTGTCCAGGTCACAGCCCTGCACGTCCAGGCCGTTGCCAATGGCCAGGCAAAGGGCGTCCCGGTCGTCCCGCACCAGATGGTGCAGCCGCCGGATGCGGCCGATGCCGCCCCAGTCGGAACGGGCGTAGCCCTGGGCCCCCATTTCGTTTTTCAGGATATCGGTCAGGTACTTATGGGAACACATGACCACGTCGCTGTCGATGCTGTTGTAGCTGGCCATGACGTTGCAGGCGCCGCCCTCCCGGATACCGGCTTCAAACACCGGCAGGTAATCCCGGCGGATTTCCCGTTCTCCCGCCCGGGCCGCCGAACAGTTGGTGCCCCCTTCCGGGATGCCGTGGACGCAGTAATGCTTGGGCTCGCTGGCCACCGCGTCCGGCCGGTCCAAAGCGCCGTCCTTCTGTTCGCCGGAAATAATGGCAGCCGCCATTTTGGAGGACAGGCAGGTGTCCTCCCCGAAGGTTTCCTCCGTCCGGCCCCAGCGCGGCTCCCGGGCCACGTCCAGATTGGGGGCCAGGATCTCATGCATCCCTAAAGCCCGGGTTTCCCGGCCGATGACCTCTCCCACCAGCCGCACTGTTTCCGGCGCAAAGGTTGCCCCAAGTCCCAAAGGCACCGGGAAGATGGTGCCCCGGGTCCCGCTGATGCCGTGCAGGGCTTCCCCGGTAAAAATACAAGGGATCCCCAGGCGGGTTTCTTCCACAAAATACTTTTGCAGTCGGTTCATAACCGCCGGAACCGAATAGGTGTCGTGGACAAAGCCAACCCCCCGGGAACCGAATATTTCCCGGATTTTCTGGAAATCAAAACCGCTGTCCGCTTCCACGGAGCAGTTGTGGACATCCGACGGCTTATGGGCGTATTCCACGCCCCGGGTCATATCCAGCTGGGCGGCCTTCTCCTCCAAGGTCATCCTGGAAAGAAGGTCCTCCACCCGTTCCTCGACGCTCCTGCTGCTGTCTTTGTAGATCATACTGTCTCCTCCTTATTGGGTGTATTGGAAAGGGTTTCCCTTAGGAAATCTGCTGTTAGGCATCCTCAAATGGATGGCGGATGGCAGCCTCCGGGGATGCTTTCCACCGACACGGCGCTTTCCGCTCCAAAAAGCAGCATCAGCCGCTGCCGGGCGTTGGCCGCGCCAATGCTTTGCCCCTGGAGATTCGGAAAATGCAGATTTTCCAACTAAGATATTGCGCGAAAATCTAAGCGCTGCACAACTGCCACTGGGAACATTTTGAATATGTGCTTATTTTATCGTACTATTCTTAAAAATTCAAGACAAAATGCACAACAAATCAAAAAAGCCATACTAAAAGTAAAAATAGCACCATTTACAATATATTAAAAAATTGATAAAATAATACACGTAAATACTGATAGGAAGTGATTGAATATGGATAAAATGACAAAGCGGAAGCCGTTTTATACGCAGCCAGGATTTCGCCTGTTTTTGCTGATCCTCCCGCTGCTGGCAATGGTGTTCATTTTTTCTTATATGCCCCTGTACGGCTGGATTTATGCTCTGTTTGATTACAAGCCCGGACGCCCGCTGTTTGACTGCGAGTTTGTCGGCCTTTATAACTTTACTCGAATGTTCAGCGATATTTATTATTTTGAGGACCTGATCCGGGTTATGAAAAACACCCTGGGCATGAGCTTAATTGGTATGATTACCTCCCCGCTGCCGATGCTCTTTGCAGTGTTCCTTTCCGAAATCAAATGTATGCCCTTCCGGAAATCAGCGCAGACCCTGACCACCATCCCCAACTTTATCAGCTGGGTTATGGTATACTCCATCGCTTACGCCATGTTTTCCGTCAACGACGGCTTTGTCAACCGTCTCCTGATTAACATAGGCGCGGTTGAGGAAGGGATCAACTTCCTGGCCTCCAGCGAGCATATCTGGCTGAAAATGTGGCTTTGGAGCACCTGGAAGAATCTCGGCTGGAACGCCATTGTCTATATTGCGGCCATCGCGGGGATTGACCAGGAGCAGTATGAGGCTGCGGAAGTGGACGGAGCCAACCGTTTCCAGAAAATGTGGTACATTACCATCCCGGGACTGCTCCCGACATTTGTGGTTCTTCTGATTCTCTCCGTAGGAAATATGATCAACAACGGCATGGACCAATATTTTGTATTCCAAAACGCCATGAATAAGGAACATATCGAAGTTCTGGACCTGTATGTGTATAACCAAGGCATGGTCGGCGTCAACTATTCTTATTCCACTGCCGTTAGTATACTAAAATCGTTAGTGAGCGTAATTCTCTTTATGGTTTCGAACATCATATCGAAGCTGGTTCGAGAAGAAAGCGTCTTTTAGGAGGGAATCATATGAAGAAAAAACTCACGGCGGGAGATATTGTTTTCAATATCTTTAACTACGCCTTTTTTGGGATCTTTACTTTACTCTGCTTTCTTCCTTTCTACTATCTGTTTATTAACACCATCAGCAGCAATGAATTGGTTACAAAAGGAATGATCTTGTGGTACCCCAAGGAGATCCATTTCAACAACTACTTAGACGTATTAAGGCTGCGGGGCCTTGGAACCGCGCTGCTCGTTTCGGTTGCGCGAACTGTGCTGGGAACCGCCCTGACCATCATTGGCACATCCTTTTTGGGGTATGCCCTGACAAAGCAGGAGCTTTGGCACAGAAAAGTCTGGTACCGGTTTGTGGTCGTTACCATGTATTTTAACGCCGGTATTATCCCCTGGTTCATCAACATGAAGAATTTGGGGCTGACCAACAACTTCCTCGCTTACATCCTCCCGGGAACCATCTCCGCCTATTCCCTGATCCTTTTTAAAACCTATGTGGAAAGCATTCCAACTTCCTTGGAAGAATCCGCGGAATTGGATGGGGCAGGCTACCTGGTTCGCTACGCAAACATCATCATGCCCTTGTGCAAGCCGATTCTGGCAACCCTAATCGTTTTTTCTGCGGTAGGGCATTGGAACAACTTTATGGACACCGTATTCCTGGTGACAGATTCCAAACTCTATACCCTGCAGTATGTTTTGTACCAGTATCTGAATGAAGCAAATTCCTTGGCGGATACTTTAAAGAACATGTCGGAGATGGGCGTTCAGGTGGACGCTTCCCAGCTGCTGACTCCCACCGCTGTAAAAATGACTATTTCCATGGTAGTTGTCATCCCGATTTTGTGTGTGTACCCGTTTTTCCAAAAATATTTTGTAGGCGGCATTATGATCGGCGCCGTCAAAGGTTAATCGTATGTACTGTGCTTGGCACATCTATAAGGAGGTATAAATAATGAAAAAGCGCATCTTCACATTATTGCTGGCAGGTCTGATGGCAGCGGGAATGGTTTCCTGCAACGAACAGGCAGATACCGGTTCTTCCACTGGGGGCAGTACTGAAACCACCGAAAGCTCCGCTGCGGAAGAAACGGCGGATACTGGGGAAATTACCAAGCTGCAGATGCTCAGTCTGCCGGCAAACTTCTCCGGCGTCCTGGAAGGCTGGGCCGGCGACGTTTTAGCGCAGGAAGTAGGCGTAGAAATCGAACTGCTGCCTGCCGGCGACCAAGGCGAACAGAAACTGCAGGCTATGATGGCCAGCGGCGAACTGTGCGACCTGGTGGTATTCAAGGATACCAAACAGATTGAAAACGCCATTGCAGGCGATATGCTGTTGCCCTTGGACGACTACCAGGATCGGATGGCGGACGTATACGCCAATGTTCCGGAAGCAGTCGATTACTCCAAAGAATATTTAAGCAACGGCACAAACAGCCTGTACGCTCTGCCGCTGTCTATCAAGACCAGTCCTGAGGTTGCCGGCAATACCAATGCGGCTCCTCTGCTCCGCTATGACCTGTACAAAGAAATCGGCGCGCCGGATATCAATCAAATGGAAGACCTGCTGGATATCCTGAAGCAGATGCAGGACCTGGAACCTACCAATGAAGACGGGCAAAAAGTATACGGCCTTTCCATTTGGGCTGACTGGGACCGCGCATACATGGCGACCGCTGGATTTGCCGGCAAAAACGTTGGCGTGACCATGCCCGGTGAAGGCTATCCCATTGAAATCCATAACAATGAGGACAACAAAGTTTACTCTATTACAGATGAAAACAGCTTCTACATGCGTTTCTTAAAATTCTATTATGACGCAAACCAGCTTGGCATTTTGGACCCCGACTCCATGACCCAGCGCTTTGACGACGCCGTTGATAAAACCGCTTCCGGCCGCGTGCTGATGATGTACGATGGCTGGGGCACCGGCAACTTCAGCACTGCGGAACGCGAAAATCAAAATATCGGCTTCGCCCGCGTCCCGATGGTTGGAGAAATTGCGGTACAGGATTCCCTGCAGCCGGTAGGCAAAGAGTGGAGAATCTCCGTAGGCAAATCTACCGAAGCGCCTGAAAAATGCGCGGACTTCCTCAATTACATTTATTCCTTTGAAGGCGCTATGACCGTTATCAACGGGCCTCGGGGCGTTATTTGGGATATCAACGAGGAAAACAAGCCTTACATTTTGGAAGAGGGCTATTCTTACTTGCTTGATCCGGAAAAAGAACTGCCCGGCGGGATGCCTTTGAGCAAAGGGTTAGGTTTGATGAATTGCAACGCATATGTGGGCGCTGAAATTAATACGGATTACGATACCCCCCTTGGAAACGAATACTGGGAAAAACCGGATTATGCGCCGGAAGATACCGAGCTTGTAAAAACCTGGCAGGCTGACTATGGCGCCAAAGACCTGCTCACCTATCTGAATCAGATCGATGCAGTTACCATTGCGCCTTTCGCCCCCACTCCTACCATGACCGATGAAATGGAATTGATCTCCTCCCGTGTCGGCGACGTTATCAAGACCATGTCCTGGCAGATGATTTATGCCAAGGACGAAGCGGAGTTCAACGCGCTGAAGGAAGAGATGATTTCTAAAGCGGAAGGGCTTGGCATCAATGATTTCCTGGAATGGTTCCAGACCGAATACGAAGCAGCTCTGGAATTTGGCAAACAGTACACCGAATAAGGCGTAAAGCATCCGGCATTATAACCTTGCAGAGCCGCCCAACAAGGGCGGTTCTGTTTTTCTATCTTTTAATGAGAGCAAAAAAATAATTCCCACAGTTTTGTGGGAATTATTTTTCAGTGTTTCCTTAACACAAACAGAGGGCTTTATTGTCCCCGTCCTGCCGCCAAACGCCGGCTGCAGCCAAATACTGGGGCAAAACTGAAACAAAAACTTAGCCGATGCACTCCGGGCATTTTTCCGAGATGACCTTCAGCGCAGGCTCATCCGCCACAACCACCACATCCGGGTGCAGCTGGAGGACCGAAGCCGGGACATGGGGGGTGATGGGGCCGCAGCAGGCTTTGTACAGGATTTCCGCCTTGCCTTCGCCGTTGGCGATGAGCAGGATTTTTTTGGATTTCATAATGGACTGGATGCCCATGGTGTACGCCTGTTTGGGCACGTCGTCAATGGAAGCGAAGAACCGGGAGTTGGACTCAATGGTCTTGGGGTCCAGGTCCACGCAGTTGGTGCCCTTTTTGAACTCGTCGGCAGGCTCGTTGAAGCCGATATGCCCGGTGAGGCCGATGCCCAAAAGCTGAATGTCCACGCCGCCCATGCTTTCAATTACCGCGTCGTAACGGGCGCACTCTTTTTCCGCGTCCGGCTCGGTGCCGTCGGGGACGTTGGTGTTCTTCATGTCAATGTTGATGTGCTTAAACAGGTTTTCCCGCATGAAATAAGCGTAGCTCTGGTCATTGTCCTTGGTCAGGCCCCGGTATTCGTCAAGATTAACGGTGCGGACTTTCGAGAAATCCAGGTCCCCGTTTTCGTAGCCTTTAATCAGCTCCGCATACAGGCCCAGAGGGGAAGAACCAGTGGCCAGCCCCAGGACGGATTCCGGGTTCAAAACCACCTGCGCCGCGATAATGTTGGCGGCTTTGCGGCTCAAATCCGCGTAATCCTTGGCTTTGATAATTTTCATCATGTCCATCAAACCCCTTTGCAGTAAATTCTATTTCCAGTATACCACGCAACGGGCCGGGTGTCCACTGTTTTCCGGCAGAAATCCGGAAAAGTAACCAAGAGATGCCCCATCCCTTAAAAATATTTGGATTTTCCACATGATTTTAATTTTTCGGAATTTTGAAAAAGCGTATTGACAAATTGAGCGGCTTATGATATTATGAAATTACGGAATTCCAATATTTTATAATGAGGTGATTTTATGGAACGCAATTACGGATTGGAAATCGACGAATTAAAGCAGGAGCTGGCGGAAATCAAAGAGCTGCTGCAAATGACAAGCCCGCAGCCCTCTGAGCCGGAGGCCGAACACAAAAAAGTGGGGCACATTGAGAAAGTTGGAAAAATGCACCCCGACCCGGCCATTCAGTCCATCATGGACCGGCTGGAAGACACCTGCGGAGAGAGCGGCGACACCGGACGGATCACCTATTTGGGGGTATTTTCCTCCGGAAACCGGCAGTCCAACTGGATCCGCAACGGAGTCAGCGCCGACCAGCTGCTGGAACTCATTGCAAACCATACGGCGGAAAAGGTGCTGGCCTGCATCGGCAGCAGCGACCGGCTGAATATCCTGCTGGCCATTCTGAAAAAGCCCATGACCGTGGCCCAGCTGGTGGAAGAATGCGGATACAGCTCCACCGGGCAGGTTTACCACCACTTAAAACCCCTTCTGGCGGCGGACCTGATTGCGGAGGACAAGCAGGAAGGGAAAGGCGTCTATGTGGTCCAGTTCCACCGGGTGCAGGGCATCCTCATGCTCCTGGCCGGCATTAGCGACATGGTAAACCCGGAATATACCAAGGGAAACTGGGAGGAAGAATCCCCGGCGGAATAATCCGACGGCCTTTGCGGAAAGGGAGGAGCGGTATGAAAAAATGTGCTGCCATTATCCTCGCGACGCTGCTTCTTTCGGCCTGCGGGACGGCCACCCCCGCGGATACAACAAGCGGCAGCGCCCGGGAAAACAACGCAGATTTCTCATATGAAAATGGCGCTGGCATCGTCTATTATGAGAAATAATGCTGCACTATATGATAAAAACTCCCCCGGACGTTGCTTCCGTCCGGGGGTCATTGTCATTATTTTACCAGGTACGCCAAAAAGCGGCAGCCTTCCTTGCTGACGGCAATCATGCCGTGGGGCTTGGAGGAATCGTAGTAGATAGCGTCCCCTTCGTTTAGGATTTTTTCCTTGCCGTTGACAATCACCTTCAGGGTTCCGGACAGGATGTAGTCGAACTCCTGCCCCTCATGCTGGGACATGGCGATAGGCGCATCCTGCTGGCTCTCTATGTAGGGGGCGTCCACCAAATAAGGGTCCGCCAGCTTGCCGCTGAATTTATAGGCCAGGTGCTGGTACTGGAAATTTTCCCGGCGGGATACGGACAGGCCCTGGCCTTTCCGGACCACCGAATAGGATTTCAGCTTGGGGTCGCTGCCGCTTAACAGCTCCACAATGTCCACCTTGAACTTGGCGGCGCATTTTCCCAGGAATGTGACGGAAAAATCCTGCTCGCCGGATTCATAGGCTGCATACTGCTCCGGGGTTATGTCCGTGGCCTCGGCCATTTCCTCCACGGAAAATTCCAAAATTTCCCGCAGGCCCCGCAAACGCTCTGCGATTTCTTTAATGCTTTCATTCATATTGTTTCCCTCACTTCCAGGAATTTTTTGTAAATTAATATTTAGTATATCATATTCGGAAACAAAAATCAATATCCAATTTAAAATACAGAATATGACTAATTTTCAAAATTTTGTACGGATTCCCGAAGGACTTTCAAAAAATCCGCCGCCGCTTTGGGAAGTTCCGCCCCGGCCGGGCGGATTAAAACTTCCTGGTTCACCACGTCCGACAGCCCGCAGGGCCGCAAAACTAACCGGTTGCGGGAGAGGATTTCCTGGGGGACAGGGGCCGCCCAAAGGAAGCTTCCGGGAATATGCCGCAGCAGGTCGTATTGGCTGCCCCGGTCATAGACCGTAATCCGTTTAAGGTGCGCTTCCAGCCCGGCCCCCCGCCGGATCTGGCTGAAGGACAAGGACGGCGCCGGATAATCCCCGTGGACAATCTCCGTATAACCGGCCAGCATAGGGTAGCGGATTTCCGGCAGCTGGGCTAAGGGATGGTCCTCGGCCATCATCAGCTGCATCCGGAACTCTCTCAGTATTTCACTTTCCAGACCCGACTGCTCCAAAAGCTTCTGGAAGTACCCCTGCTGGCTGGCCTGGTACCGGATGACCCCCAGGTCCATTTCCCCGCCGGAAACCAAATGTACCGCGTTGATGGCCCCGGTTTCCTGAAAATGGATGTCAATGCGCTCCAAATCCGGGCGGCTGTTCAAATACGCCGCAAAGACCATAGAGGAGCTGGCCGACCGGGGCATGGCAACGCTCAGCTCCAGGGCGTTTTCGTTCCGGGGCTTATAGAGGGATTCCAGCTCGTCGATTTGGGAGAGAATCCCCTGAGCATAGCCCAAAAATTCCTTTCCCTTGGCGGTGGGCACCACCCCCTTGGCTGTCCGGCGGAAAATGGTAATGCCGATTTCCTTTTCCAGTTCCTTAATGGCCTTGCTCAAATTTGGCTGGCCCATATAAAGGTTCTGGGCGGCCTTGGTAATGGACTGGACCCGCCCCACTTCCACCACATATTTCAGATACGAAGTATTCATCGCCGCCTCCTGACCCCCAGATTACGCCCGTTCCCAAATGACCACATGAACCGTGTCTCCCGGCTGCTTCCCGATTTTTGCCCGGATATCCTTGCGCACCCCGATGATGTGGCAGGGCGTTTTCATCCGCACCAGGCTCCCCTCATAAGGGACCCCGTCAAAAAGGGCGTGAACCTTTACCCGGCCCTTGCCGAACTCCTTCCGGACGTCAAAAGGGAACTCCACATAGGCGGCGTCCATATCGTCCACCCGGCGGAGAAGGGCGTCGAATTCATAGCGGCGGGCGTTCATAACCGGCTCCTTTCAGCCATGTATTTTTTTATATATCTACTATATCAATTATACATTACCCAAAGAGGAATTTCAATGTTAAAATAATATCAAAGGGACGAATTCTGAAAAACTTTCGTGAATTTTGTTCCAAAAATATCAATGTATCACCCTGCTGCATCAAAGGAGATTGTGGACTATGCGTTTTACGTTACCCAGAGATTTGTACCACGGCAAAGGCTCTTTGGAAGCCCTGAAAACATTTGAAGGCAAGAGAGCCATGATCTGCGTCGGCGGCGGATCCATGAAGAGATTCGGCTTCTTAGACAAAGCTATTTCTTACCTGAAAGAAGCCGGCATGGAAGTGGAGCTGTTTGAAGGCATCGAGCCGGACCCTTCCGTTGAAACCGTTATGAAAGGCGCCGAGGCCATGCAGAAATTCCAGCCCGACTGGATCATCGCCATGGGCGGCGGCTCCCCCATCGACGCTGCCAAAGCCATGTGGATTAAATATGAGCACCCTGAAGTGACCTTCGAGGATATGTGCAAAGTCTTCGGCCTGCCGAAGCTCCGGAACAAAGCCCATTTCTGCGCCATTTCCTCCACCTCCGGCACCGCCACCGAAGTAACTGCCTTCTCCATCATCACCGACTACCAGAAGGGCATTAAATACCCCATCGCGGACTTTGAAATCACCCCCGACGTGGCCATCGTCGACCCTGACCTGGCGGAAACCATGCCCAAGAAGCTGGTTGCCCACACCGGCATGGACGCCATGACCCACGCCATCGAAGCTTATGTTTCCACCGCCAACTGCGCTTATACCGACCCGCTGGCTATTTTCGCCATCAAATCCATCCAGAACGATCTGGTAGATTCCTACAACGGCGACATGGCCAAACGCGACGCCATGCACGACGCCCAGTGCCTGGCCGGTATGGCCTTCTCCAACGCCCTGCTGGGCATCGTTCACTCCATGGCCCACAAGACCGGCGCTGCTTTCGCTGATTACGGCGCGCACATCATCCACGGTGCTGCCAACGCTATGTACCTGCCCAAGGTTATCGCTTTCAACGCCAAAGACGAAACCGCTAAGAAACGCTACGGCGTCATTGCGGACTACATGGGCCTGGGCGGCGAGAACGACGACGAAAAGGTTTCCCTCCTCATCGACTTCCTCCGCGGCATGAACGACAAGCTGAACATCCCCCACTGCATCAAGAACTACGGCGCGGACAGCTACCCCACCGAGCAGGGCTTCGTTCCCGAGAACGTGTTCCTGGAAAGACTGCCTGAAATCGCCAAGAACGCCATCGGCGACGCCTGCACCGGCTCCAACCCCCGGATTCCCACCCAGGAAGAGATGGAGAAGCTGCTGAAAGCCTGCTACTACGACACCGAAGTCGATTTCTAAAGCCATCCTTTTCCTCTGGGCGGACCCGACAACAAGGGTTCGCCCATTTTATTTGTGGCAGGGAGGCCCCGCCGCCGTTTTCCGAAATGTTTCGTCAGAATTGTAGGGGACGGGAAATACCCGCATTTGTAGGGGCGGCCATCGGCCGCCCGCGAATTACCGGCCCATTTCGGGGGCGGTTCCCGGACATTTTGTAGGGGCCGGGTTTCCCGGCCCGCGTAAATTGCCGGAACGTTTCAGAAAAACCGCGGGACGGGAAACTGTCGTGAATAAATTCACGACGTCCCCTACAATTCTTTGTCTAACGTTCCTGGAAATCCACCGGTTCCAGCAATTCCCGGTACAACTGAATGCCGATTCTGGCCGCCATTTCCAAATCGTTGCAATAAAAGGCAAAATCCTGCCGGGTAATGGAATTGACGTAATCCATTAAAACGGGACGTGCCTCTTGCGGAATCAGGTCCAAAAGCTGCGCGTACAGTTCTTCAGATTTGTCATAGGCTTCCTGACTTTCCTGCTGGCCGTCTGTGTTTTCCCACCCAATATACGCAAAAAGAAAGGGCAAAATCCTTTTCATGTCCATCACCTCCCTTTCATTTTAGCATCGTTTATTGAAAAACTGGCATTTTAGAACATTTTGCTCTAAGAAATCCCCGGATTTTCCAAAAAACCGCAGATTGTGTAATCTCTCCAAATATATTATAATGAAATAGACTCATAAAAGAATTTTCTGTTTGGAAAGGAGCTCGTTTCCATGTTTAAAATCGTGAAAAAAGAGCACCTCAATCCCACCGTTGCCAAAATGGTGATTGAGGCGCCTTTGATCGCCAAAAAGGCCGAACCCGGCCAGTTCATTATCTTCCGGGCCAAGGAAGATTCTGAACGCATCCCCCTGACTGTGGCGGACTACGACCGGGAAGCCGGCACCGTCACCATCATTTACCAGATCGTGGGCGCAGGCACCATGGAGCTGGACACCCTGGAAGAAGGCGACTGCCTCCACGATTTTGTCGGCCCTCTGGGCACCCCCAGCCATGTGGAAGGCTTAAAAAAAGTGGCCGTAGTGGGCGGCGGCGTTGGCTGCGCCATTGCGTACCCCATCGCCAAGAAGCTTCACGAACTGGGCGCGGTGGTCCATTCCGTGGTCGGTTTCCGCAACAAAGACCTGGTGATCTTAGAGGATGAATTCAACGCTGTTTCCGACAAGGTCTGCATGATGACCGACGACGGCAGCTACGGCGAAAAAGGGGTAGTCACCGTTGCCCTGGAAAAGCTCATCAACGACGGCAACCAGTACGACGAAGTCATCGCCATCGGCCCGCTGATTATGATGAAATTCGTCTGCCAGCTGACTAAAAAATACAACATCAAGACTGTGGTTTCCATGAACCCCATTATGATCGACGGCACCGGCATGTGCGGCGGCTGCCGCCTGACTGTCGGCGGCGAAACCAAGTTCGCCTGCGTGGACGGCCCCGACTTCGACGGCCATCTGGTGGACTTCGATGAAGCCATGCACCGCGGCACCATGTACAAGGATTTTGAACAGCATGCCCGGGAAGCCGAGTGCAACCTGCTTAAGAAGGAGGTTAAATAACCATGGCCATTCAGCGCAATATGGACCCGAAAAAATGCCCCATGCCTTCCCAGGACCCCAACGTCCGCAACAAAAACTTTGAGGAAGTGGCTCTGGGCTACACCTATGAAATGGCGGTCAACGAAGCCCGCCGCTGCTTAAACTGCAAAAACAAACCCTGCGTTTCCGCCTGCCCCGTTGCTATCGACATCCCCGCTTTCATCGAGCGCGTGGCCAACGAGGACATGGAAGGCGCTTTTGAAATCATTTCCCGTTCCAGCTCCCTGCCCGCCGTCTGCGGCCGCGTCTGCCCCCAGGAAACCCAGTGCGAGGGCAAATGCGTCCGGGGCATCAAGGGCGAACCGGTAGGCATCGGCCGTCTGGAGCGTTTTGTGGCCGACTGGCACCGGGAGCATTCCACCGAGGCCCCCAAAATGCCGGAGCAGAACGGCCATAAGGTGGCTATCATCGGCGCAGGCCCCTCCGGCCTTACCGCCGCAGGAGATTTGGCCAAAATGGGCTACAAGGTCACCATTTTCGAGGCGCTGCATCTGGCGGGCGGCGTGCTGGTTTACGGCATCCCCGAATTCCGTCTGCCCAAGGTCATTGTCCAGAAGGAAATCGACAACCTGAAAGCCATCGGCGTGGACATTGAAACCAACATGGTCATCGGCAAGGTGCTGACCATTGACGAGCTGTTTGAAATGGGTTACGAGGCCGTGTTCATCGGCTCCGGCGCGGGCCTGCCCCGGTTTATGAACATCCCCGGCGAAAGCCTCAAAGGCGTTTACTCCGCCAACGAGTACCTGACCCGCATCAACCTGATGAAGGCTTATAAGCCCGATTCCCACACCCCCATTAAGCATTCCAAAAACGTGGCGGTTGTGGGCGGCGGCAACGTGGCCATGGACGCGGCCCGCTGCGCCAAGCGCCTGGGTGCGGAAAATGTGTACATCGTTTACCGCCGGGGCATGGAGGAGCTTCCCGCCCGTAAAGAGGAAGTGGAGCACGCCATGGAGGAAGGCATCATCTTTAAGACCCTGACCAATCCCGTGGAAGTCCTGGGGGACGAAGACGGCATGGTCCGGGGCATGAAGTGCGTGGAGATGGAGCTGGGCGAGCCGGACGCTTCCGGACGCCGCCGCCCCATTGTCAAGGAAGGCAGCGAGTTTGAGCTTCCCTGCGACACCATGATTATGTCCATCGGCACCAGCCCCAATCCCCTGATCCGGTCCACCACCCCCGGCCTGGACACCAACAAGCACGGCTGCATCATCACCGAAGAAGAAACCGGCCTCACCTCCCGGGAAGGCGTTTACGCCGGCGGCGACGCGGTAACGGGCGCTGCTACGGTAATCCTGGCCATGGGCGCCGGCAAGCAGGCTGCCAAGGCCATTGACGAGTACATCAAAAACAAATAGCGGCGAGCCGCCGCGGGCAATTCGACGCGGCTGTGGTAATCCTATCCAACCGCTGGACGGCTCGATAAACTCGCCGTATGGGCACGGTTCCATTCCTATTGTTTTGTAGAGACGGCGAGCCGCCGCGGGCAATTCGATGCGGCGTTTGAATTCCTGCCCAACTGCTGGAACGGCAAATAAATTGCCGTCATGGGCAGGTTTCATCTTCTATCATTTGTAGGAAACGGCGAGCCGCCGAAGGCAAATTGTAGGGGCGGCCATCGGCCGTCCGCAAACAACAACCCTGTTCCGGATCATTCCCGGGCGCGCAATGCGCGCCCCTACAAAACCTAACGTTTCTGAATTGTAGGGGCGGCGTCCTCGACGCCCCTCAACGGCAGACGAGCCGGTTATAGGGACGGCTGTTATCCATTGGATAACGGCCGCCCTTTTTCTGAAAAAATTTTTGCGGATTCCTGTAAGATTCCCGCGTTTTCCGCGTCCTATAAAAGCAAGGGAGGTGATAAGGTGGACCGGCAAGAGTTTGAAGGGATTTATCAAGCCTATTTTCAGGATGTTTACCGGTACATCCTGAAGCTCTCCGGCAGCCCCGATATTGCCGGGGAAATCGCCAGCGACGCCTTTCTGAAGGCTATGGACGGGATTTCCAAATTCCGGAGTGATTGCGAATTGCGGGTCTGGCTCTGCCAAATCGCCAAAAACTGCTATTATTCCCACCTGCGGGCCCAGCGGAACACCGTCCCCCTGGAAGATGCGGAAAAACAATCCGGCGGCCTTTCCCCGGAGGAATTCCTGGACGAACGGGAAAATTCCAGCCGGGCTTACGCCGCCCTGCACCGCCTGCCGGAGCCTTACAAGGAGGTTTTCCTGCTGCGGGCTTTGGGGGAGCTGAGTTTCCGGCAAATCGGGAACCTGTTCGGCAAAACGGAAAACTGGGCCTGCGTCACCTATCACCGGGCGCGGGCCAAGGTAAAAGCGGAAATGGAGGAATCGGAATGAAAGTACCCTGCGGCGTCATCCGGGATTTGCTGCCCTTATACGCGGAAAATCTGGCGGGAGAGGAGTCTAAGAAGCTGGTGGAAGAACACCTGGCGGAATGCGAGCCTTGCCAGCAAGAATTGGAAAAACTGAAAGGCGGCCCCATCCAGCCTGTGGAAAAGCTGCCTTTCCAAAGGGTGGAGAAAAGCTTAAAAAAGCAGCGGCTCAAGCTGGCTGCGCTGATTTTATGCGCTACGGCGGCGGTTTTGCTGACGGTATTCAACTTTTTGACCATGCCCCAATACCTGCCTTTAGAGGATTCTGGTGTAAAAATCACAGAATATGAGGATGGAACGATTTCCGTTTCCTTAGGCGGTCTTATGACAGCGCACAGTGTAGAAACTCATGAGGACGACCAAGGAGGACAGATCCTGGACATTTACACCTGGCGGACGGATATGGACGCTTTGACCGGGTCGGGGCAGGCGGCGGCCTATTTTTCCCTGGATGATATTTCCGCTGTTTATTACTGCGTCCCGGGGGAAGAAAACCAGCTGATCTGGGCCAAAGACGGCTGGGAGCCGGAAGGCGGCGTAGCCACTCTGCCAAGGCTTACCCTCAATGCTTACCTGCTGATTGCAGGCGGGGCCGCTCTTCTGCTGGGGATTTGCTGGCTCGTATTCCGGAAAACCAAGGCGGGGCCGGTAATGCTTTCCATATTCTTCCTGCCGGTGAGCTATATAGCCGCCCATTTCCTCATCAAAGGGCCAAACGGCGCCACCTGCACCCTTCTCCGGGACTTTCTGTTTATCATCCTCACCGGCCTGGCCCTTTACGGGGCCTGTCTGGGCCTCCTCTCCATGGCCCGGGAAAAGCTCAGAAAGTAGGCCGCCGGCAATTCCGTTGACAACCTTTTTCGGATATTATAAAATAGTAGTATCTGAAAAAGGAAAGGAAGAACCGCCATGGAAAAATCCAAGGTTTATTTTTGCGATATGCGGGCCAAGCCCGGCATGAGCCTGTTAGATAAGCTGAAAAAGCTCATGAACGCCGCCGGCATCGGCGAAATCGATATGGAAAAGAAATTCGTCGCCATTAAAATCCACTTCGGCGAACCCGGGAACCTCTCCTACCTGCGGCCCAACTTCGCCAAGGCCGTGGCGGAGGTGGTAAAAGCCCGGGGCGGGATGCCCTTCCTCACTGACTGCAACACCTTGTATGTGGGCCGGCGCAAAAACGCCCTGGACCACCTGGAGGCGGCCTGGGAAAACGGCTTTACGCCCCTCTCCTGCGGATGCCCGGTGATTATTGCCGACGGCTTAAAAGGCACCGACGAGGTCCTCGTCCCGGTAGAGGGCGGCGAATATGTGAAGGAAGCTAAAATCGGCCGGGCCGTCATGGACGCGGACGTAATTATTTCCTTAAACCATTTCAAGGGCCACGAGGCCACCGGCTTCGGCGGGGCTTTGAAGAATTTGGGCATGGGCTGCGGCTCCCGGGCCGGGAAAATGGAGCAGCACAATTCCGGCAAGCCGGACGTGGACAAGGAAACCTGCCGGGGATGCCGGGTCTGCGCCAAAAACTGCGCCCACGACGCCATCTCCTTTGACGAAAACCGCAAAGCCTCCATTGACCACAGCAAATGCGTTGGCTGCGGCCGGTGCCTGGGGGCCTGCAATTTCGACGCCATTTACAATGAAAATTCTTCCGCCAACGACGAATTAAACTGCAAAATTGCTGAGTATTCCAAAGCGGTGGTCCAGGGGCGGCCCCAGTTCCACATCAACATTGTCATGGACGTTTCCCCCTACTGCGACTGCCACGCGGAAAACGACCTGCCCATTATCCCGGATGTGGGGATGTTCGCCTCCATGGACCCGGTGGCGGTAGACATGGCCTGCGCCGACGCCTGCAACGCCATGCCGGTCCAGGCGGGCAGCAAGCTGGCCGATGAGCTGGCCGCCCACGGCGACTGCCATCACGACCACTTCACCAACACCTTCCCCGTCACCAACTGGCGCTCCGGCATCGACCACGCCGTGAAAATCGGCCTGGGCAGCAAGGAGTATGAGCTGATTACCGTAAAATAATCAGGATTCTTTCTGCGCCCCGGCATCCCCGGGGCGCAGTTTTTTAGAAGCGGAGGGGATTTTATTGGAGCATAAACAGGGAAAATGGGCCGGTCAGATTCTGGACGCCCGGAATCCTGACGGACTGTGGGGAAATTTTCACACCCTGAGCCGTCCGGTCAGCGGAAAGGCAATTACAACGGAACAGGCTATCCGCCGTCTGCGGGTTCTGGGATTCACCAAAGAGGATGAACCCATCCGGACTGTCCTGGAACGGATGTGTCTTTGTGTAAGCGGCCGGGAGAAAATTGACGGCTATTCTGAGAAAACCCATGATTGGCCTTTGTTTGAAAAGCTCATGCTTTCCGCCTGGATCCGGCTTTTTGACCCAAACAATGAAATTGCCCTGAGAGTCGCCAGACAATGGGCGTTTCTGGCGGAACAAGCCTTTCAAAGCGGAAAGTATCGCCGTGAAGACGATGAAGCGGCCTTTCGTTCCCTTTTTGGAAGGAACCCCAAAAGCGCGTTTGAAAGAGGCTTTGGAATGTTTTACCATGCGGCGCTGCTGCAAGGCGTGGTAAAACCGGAAACGGAAAGTCTGCTGCTGGACTACTATCTGGAAAAGCCGGACGGAATTTTCTACATTTACAGCGGACCGCTGAAAGAAGTTCCGGAAAATTTTGCTTCCCGGAAAACAGTGGATTACCTGGCGGCCATAGAGCTTTTGGCCCATTACCGCCAGGCCAAAGAAAAGCTGAACTTCGTGACCCGGTGGCTGTTATCCAACCGGAAGGAATCCGGCCAGTGGGATTTGGGCCCCGGCGCTAAGGACGGGATTTATTTTCCTTTTTCGGATTCCTGGCGAAAACCGGAACTGCGAATGGCCGACTGCACCGAAAGGATTCAAGGCATTTTGCAAAAGATCGAATCCTGACCCTCCCGCACAATCCCTCTTTCCTGAAAAAACACTCCTAAAATCCCCCTTTCCCGCATAAACTGGATTGAAAGAACCAGGAAAGGTGTGGATAGGCTGTGAAATGGCTGGACTATATGGAAAAAGACCCGGCGGACGAGGAAGCCGCCTCCTCCGGCTATGCGGGATTGAGCCAAAAAGAAGCCGAACGGCGGCTTTCGGAACATGGAAAAAACACCTTGCAGGAAACGAAAAAAATCCGGCCCTTCGCCATTTTTATCTGCCAATTTAAGGACTTTCTTACCATGGTGCTGTTGGCCTGCACCGCCGTCACCCTGTTTTTAGGGGATTACATGGAGGCTTTGACCATCGGGGTCATTATCCTCTGCAACGGGCTTATGGGCTTTTTCCAGGAATTCCGGACGGAACGGACCTTAGAGGCCCTGCGGAAAATGGCCGCCCCCAAAGCCCGGGTTTACCGGGACGGGATTTTGACGGAAATCCCCGGGGAGGAGCTGGTTCCCGGGGACATTGTTTCCTTAGACACCGGTGACCGGGTCCCGGCGGACATTTGCCTTTTGGAAGCCGCCGCCCTTTCCGCCGACGAGTCCATCCTCACCGGCGAATCGGTTCCGGTTTCCAAAAAGGCCGCGCCAACCGATGAAATCCCGGAAAACGCCCTCCACCAGCCGGAGTTGGTCTATATGGGAACCATCCTCACCGCCGGGCGGGGCGTCGGCCGGGTCATTGCCACCGGCATGGGCACCCAGATGGGCAAAATCGCCGGGATGATCGGCGAAATTGAGGAGGAGCAGACCCCCCTTCAGAAAAAGCTGGACCAGCTGGGGAAATATATCGCCATCGGCTGTCTGATTATCTGCGCCATTGTGGCCGGGGCGGGGATCCTGCGGGGGGAACCCCTTTTGGATATGCTGCTGACTGGGGTGAGCCTGGCGGTGGCGGCGGTGCCGGAGGGGCTGCCCGCCATTGTCACCATCTCTTTGGCATTGGCCGTGGGCCGGATGGTGAAGCAGCGTTCCTTAATCCGGCGGCTCCACGCCGTGGAAACTTTGGGCTGCACCGACGTCATCTGTTCGGATAAAACCGGGACCCTCACCGAAAACAAAATGACGGTCCAGGAAATCTGGTGCGGCGGCGAACGCTTAACTGTCAGCGGCGCCGGGTACCAGAAATCCGGGGATTTCAAAACCGAAGAAGGCCGCTTTGCCGACCCAGCCCGGTTTTCCCCGGCCAGGCGGCTTTTGGAAATCGGGGCGCTCTGCAATAACGCCTCCCTGGAAGCGTCCCCCAAAAGCCGGAGCGAGGGGGAATTTGTCCCTGTGGGCGATCCTACGGAAATCGCCCTGCTGGTTGCCGGGGCAAAAGCCTCCCTCACCGCCAAAAGCCTTGCCGGGGAATACCGGCGGGTTTTGGAAATCCCCTTTGACAGCCGGAGCAAGCAGATGTCGGTGGTGGTGGAAGGGAAAGACGGCGGGAAACTTTTGCTTGTCAAAGGCGGCTACGACGTTCTGCTGGACCGGTGCGCCGCCGTTCAGACAGAGGAGGGGACCGTTCCCTTAACCGGCGCCTTCCGCAGGCGCATTGACGCGGAAAACCAGCGGATGGCCGGGAAGGCCCTGCGGGTGCTGGGTTTTGCCTGGAAAGCCTTACCCTCCGGCGCCCCCATCCTGGCGGAATCCCTGGCCAGGGAACGGGGCCTGATTTTTTCGGGCCTGGCGGGGATGATGGACCCGCCCCGAAAAGAAGCCAAGGAAGCCGTTTCTTTAAGCCGGAAAGCCGGCGTTAAAACCGTCATGATCACCGGCGACCACAAATTAACCGCCTGCGCCGTTGCCCGGGAACTGGGCATCTGGCACGAAGGCGACCGGGTTCTGGCCGGAGAAGAGCTTTCGGCCATGACGGAGGAGCAGTTAAGCGGCGTCATTGAGGAAACCACCGTCTTTGCCCGGGTCAGTCCCAGCGACAAGCTGAAAATCGTCCGGGCCTTCCGGCGGCGGGGCCACATCACTGCCATGACCGGCGACGGGGTCAACGACGCGCCCGCTGTGAAGGAGGCGGACATTGGGGTATCCATGGGCATCTCCGGCACGGATGTGACCAAGGAGGCCTCCGACCTGATTTTAATGGACGACAACTTCGCCACCCTGGTTTCGGCGGTGAAGGAAGGCCGGGTGATTTACCAGAACATCCGCAAATTCATCCGGTATTTGCTGTCCTGCAACATCGGCGAGGTGCTGACCATGTTTTTGGGCATCCTCATGGGCCTGCCGGTGGTGCTTCTGCCCATCCATATCCTCCTTATCAACCTGGTGACCGACGGACTGCCCGCCATCGCCTTGGGATTGGACCCTGCTGAAAAGGATGTGATGAAGCGCCCGCCCCGCCGGGCCTCCGACGGGATTTTTGCCGGGGGGCTTCTCACCACCATTTTGTTCCGGGGAGCCTTAATCGGCCTCACCACTCTGGCGGTATTCCTGCATTTTTACCAGACCGGGGACGTGGCCTTGGCCCGGACCGGGGCGTTTTTAGCCCTGGTATTCGCCCAGCTCATCCATGTGTTTGAATGCCGGAGCGAGGAAAAGACCATCTTCGGCATCAATCCCTTCCGCAATGTGAAACTGATTTTCGCCGTGCTGATTTCCGCGTCCATCGCCTTAGCCGCCGTCTTTTTCCCGCCGGTTCGGATGATTTTCCGCACAGTGCCCTTAAACGGGGAGCAGTTGCTGGCAGTGGCGGGATATTTGGCCGCCGCGCCCATCCTGTCCGCCATTTTACAGAAAATCTTCCGGCATTCGGGTGGGAATAAATCCAAATAGGCCCTGCAAATGTTCAAAAATATGAAAGGGCGGATGCAAGCAAACATCCGCCCGTTTTTCAAAAAATAATTATTACACGTCAAACTGGACCAGCTGGCCGGGTTTCCCTTCTGCGGTAAAGGCCTTCCCTTCCCATTCCAGGTTTGCCCTGGGTTCAAAGCCCATAATGACGGACAGGCTTTCCAGCTTGCCGTCCTTCCAGGAAACATTCACTGTGTGCCCGCCGGGGATTTTCACGCCCTTTAAATGGCCGGTTCCCCATTCCGCCGGGATTCCCCGCAGCAGGTGGGCGGTATCGTCGTAGAAGCTCACAACCGCCTCAAGGCCGGCTGCCACCGCCCCCAAGTTGCCGTCAATCTGGAAAATGCGGGGCGGGTGCAGGTCCAAAAGGCTTACAGTGGCAAAGTCCTTAATCAGGGCCGTGTAATGCTGGTAAAACTCCTCCTTGTTCCCCAGTCTGGCCCACAGGCAGGATACCCAGGCCCGGCTCCAGCCCGTGTGGCCGCCGCCGTGGGACAGGCGGTACTGTAAGGAGCGGATTCCCGCCGCGTACTGCTCCGGCCGGGTGCTGGGGGTAAACAGGTCGGAAGGGTACAGCCCGTAAAGGTGGGACAGGTGCCGGTGGCCCGGCTCCCGTTCGGTGTATTCCTTCTGCCACTCCATGAGCCGGCCGTCGGAACCGATGGCAAAGGGCGGCAGGTTGTCCCGCAGCTCTTTCCAGCGGGAGACCTTTTCCCCGTCCACGCCTAAAATCTCCGCGGAACGGATGGCGTAGGTCAGGGCGTCGCAGCACAGCTGGACGTCCATGGCCGCAGACTGGTCAATGAGCACCGGGAAACAGCCGATTTCCGGGATTGCGTTCTCCGGGGACTGGCTGGGCAGGATCTGGTAAACGCCGTTTTCATCCTTTTGCAGGTAATCCTCGTAAAATTCCGCCACAGCGGCAAAAAACTCGTAAGCTTCGTTTTTCAAGTATTCTTTGTCGCCGGAATACCGGTAATGATCCCAAAGGTGCCGGGCAATCCAGGGCGCCGCCCCGATCCAGGCCGCCCAGCCGTAGGATTCCGGAGTGGAAATCCCCCAGGCGTCCGTCTGAATGGGCAGGAAAATCCCCCGGCAGCCGTAGAGCTTCTTGGCCGCTTCCCTGCCGGAATCCAGGAAGCTGCGGACATACCGGATCAAAGCCTTGGCGCACTCCGGCATCCCGGCAGGCTCGGCCATCCAGTAGTTCATCTGAAGGTTGATATCAAAGTGGTAATCACAGTTCCAGGGAGGCGTCAGGCTGTCGTTCCATTTCCCCTGCAAATTGGCGGGCAATTCCCCGCAGATGGAGGAAGAAACCAGCAGATACCGGCCAAAATCAAAATAAAGCGCCGAAATACCGTTATCAATCTCTCCCTCTTTGACCCGGCGGAGACGCTCATCCGTAGGCAGAGAGGAAAATTTCTCGTCTCCCTCCAAGACAAAATCCAGCCGGCCCATGACGTCTGAAAACCGGTCAATGTGCCGGGCTTTTGCCTGTTCGTACTGGGCGGCGTCCAAATCGTAGGCCGCCAGCTCCTGCTCCAGATCTTTTTGGGAAGTGGCCATATTGATAACCAGCTGAATATATTTTGCGTTTTGTACGGAAAGCTTTTCCCCCTGCACTGCTACTTCCCCGTCAGTGCAGATCTTGGCCTGGGCCGCAAACTGGATGCCGCCGGAAATTTTCCCATCCAGCCGGAGCAGGTTTTCCTTTGCCATAATGGAAACTTCCGTGCCCTCCTCGGCCTCCCGGCCAATGGAAAGGGTTCCGGAAAAGGGCGTCTCGCTTTCCCACCGGGCGGACAGGCATTGACCTACGCAGTCGGCAAAAAACTCGCCGTTTACCAATGCGCCGCCGCTTTTATGGCAGACTTTGGCCACGCCGGTGCGGATGTCCAGTTCCCGGCTCACAAAGCTGTTTTCCCCCGCCAGCTGGAAATCAAGCTCCCCGGCGGGCTGGTAATCGTCCACCCGCCCCGGTATGCCGGAAATGCCGCCTTTTCCTCCAAAAAAGCTGTTGGCCAGGGCCGTGGCGGTAAAATGCTCCCCGTTCCGGATGGCTTCCCGGACTAAGGGCAGGCCCTCCGCCGACTGCCGCACCTTCCGGCCCTTGTTGCGGCCGGTCCACAGCCATTCATGGTTCAAGGTCAGCCGGTCCAGATTGTCTCCCCAGACCATGGCGGCCAGCCGCCCGTTGCCTATGGGCAGGCCCTCCATCCATTCCTTGGGCGGTGTTTGGTAAACTAGCTTCTGCATGGAAATTCCCCCTGTAAAACGTTTCAGTTTTCTTCATTGTAGCATGGTTTCCCGGAAAAATCCAGAGGGATTTTTCGTTGATTCCTTTCAAATTATACATTTTGTAATTACAAAAGGAGGATTTTTCCGAAATATGCAACAAAAGGTCAGAGGTTCGACACTGTATCATTGGATTGCAATTCCGTGCTCATTGAGACAAGGATAAAAGAAAGGCAGGAGTCCCCTCATGATACGGGATAAAAAGGAGCTGCGCCATTATTTGGAGCAGGATCGGCTGGCTTTGCGAATTGCCGGGAAAAAGCGTCCGCAGCTGTTTGGAGATGAGATTTGGAAATTTACTATCGCTCTGCGGAAATGGGCGTATTATTCCGCCCGGGGCGGCGTTTGGCTGGTCCCGGCGCTGTACTACCGGTTCCGGGCCCACAATCTGGGGCTGAAATGCGGCGAGTTCACCATTCCCCGGGGCGTCTTTGGGCCGGGGCTGTCCATCGCCCATCCCGGCAGCGTCACAGTAAACCACACCGCCCGGGTTGGGAAAAACTGCCGCATCCATGAAGGGGTCTGCATCGGCGCCACCAGCGGCAGCGCCCAGGCGGCTTCAATCGGGGACAATGTATTTATCGGCAGCGGCGCAAAGATTATTGGCCCGGTCACTATCGCCAGCGATGTGGCCATTGGGGCGGGGGCCGTGGTGGTACGTTCCATTACCGAACCCGGAACCACCTGGGCGGGAGTCCCGGCCCGGAAGGTTTCCGACCGGAATTCTCACAAAAATTTAAGCCCTTACCTGAACCTGAAACCCTAACCCCTTATTTTCCCAAAAGCAGCCGGGAAAGCTCCTCCGGCGCGGACACAGCGGCCGCCGCACCGGCCTTTTCCAGCTCCTCCCGGCTGCCGTAGCCCCACAAAACGCCGATGCAGGGGATGGAGAATTCCGCCGCGCCCAGCACGTCGAATTTCCGGTCGCCGATCATTACGGCCTTGGCCGGGTCAATGCCGCTTTGTTCCAGCAGGTACTGAAGGACCGCGTGTTTTTCAGCCCGTTTTCCCTCCAAATCGCTGCCGGCAACTTGGGAAAACGGCTCCAGAATGGAAAAGTGGTCTAAAATTTCCCGGCAGAAAACCTCCGGCTTGGAACTGGCCAGGAAATTCTGTTTCCCGGCAGCCTGAATCTGCCGGAGCAGTTCCGGAATGCCGGGATACACCCGGTTTTCAAACATTCCGGTTTTGGAAAAATATTCCCGGTAGTGGCGGATGGCTTCTTCGCACTGTTTTGGGGAAAAGCCGAATTTTCCGGCAAAAGAGCCGGCTAAAGGCGGGCCGATAAAGTCCAGAAGCTCCTCCCGGGAGGCGGACAGCCCGAAATGCCTGAGCGCCGCCTGCACCGAACGGGTGATGCCGTCGGCAGGGTCGGTGAGAGTGCCGTCCAGATCCCATATGATAAACGCCTTTTCAGAAAAATCCATAAGATGCTCCTTTCCCTGGGGTTATCTTTATCATACCATAACTTGGGGCCATACCGCTAGGTTTTTCCCAAAGAAACCTTCCGTTTCAGAAAAAATTGTGGTACAATAAGGGCAGAAAGGAAGGATTAGTTATGAGCGAATCTGTTTTGCAGAAATTTCTCCGCTATGCGGCGGTAGATACCGAGTCCGACCCCCATTCCGGGGCGCACCCCAGCACCCCCGGCCAGCTGGTTTTGGGGAAAATGGTGAAAGAGGAGCTGGAAGCTTTCGGCCTTGCCGACGCCCGGCAGGATGAGTTCGGCTATGTTTACGCCTCCATCCCGGCCACTCCCGGCAAAGAAAACTGCCCGGCCCTGGGTTTTATCGCCCATCTGGACACCTCCTGCGCCGTTTCCGGCAAGGACGTGCATCCAATCATTACAGAAAATTATGACGGCGGCGATATTGTACTGAACTCTGTGGAAAACCTGGTCCTGTCCCCGAAAAAATTCCCCAGCCTGCTGGAATATGTGGGGAAAACTATTGTTTCCACCGACGGCTCCACCCTTTTGGGCGGCGACGACAAGGCCGGTGTGGCCGGAATTATGGGCTTTGTGGAGTACCTGACGTCCCACCCGGAAATCCCCCACGGAAAAATCTGCATCGGCTTCACCCCGGACGAGGAAATCGGGGAAGGGGCCGACCGGTTTGACGTCCCCGGCTTTGGGGCGCAGTTTGCTTATACCGTGGACGGCGGCGCAGTGGGTGAGCTGGAATATGAGAATTTCAATGCCTGCGACGCCCAGGTGGTGTTCCGCGGCCGGAGCATTCACCCCGGTTCCGCCAAGGGGCAGATGGTCAATTCCATCCTGCTGGCCATGGAATTTGAAGCCATGCTCCCGGCTTTTGAAAATCCGGCCTTTACCGAGGGACGGGAGGGCTTCCACCATCTGGACAGCATCACCGGCGATGTGGAACGGACGGAATGCGAATATATCATCCGGGACCACAACCGGGAGCTCTTTGAAAAGAAAAAGGAGAATTTCAAAGACGCCGCCCAGTATCTGAACCGCAAATACGGGGAAGGCACGGTAGAACTGACCCTGACGGATTCCTACTACAATATGGAGGAGCAGATCCTCCCCCACATCCACCTGATTGACAACGCCAAGGCGGTAATGGCGGAGCTTGGCATCGAGCCGAAAATCCTGCCGGTCCGAGGCGGCACCGATGGCGCCCGGCTTTCCTACATGGGCCTGCCCTGCCCCAACCTCTTTACCGGCGCCCACAACGGTCACGGCCGGTTCGAGTATGTAGTGGCGGAACATCTGGAGCTGATCCCGCAGATGCTGCTGGGCCTTGTGAAGAAATATGCGGAATAGCCCTTTACAAAGGCTTTAAAATGTGATATAATCATTTTGTTCTGAAAATCGGGAAGAAGTTTTCTTCCCGTATGCTGAAGTGGCTCAGTCGGTAGAGCAGCTGATTCGTAATCAGCAGGTCGTCGGTTCAAGTCCGATCTTCAGCTCCAAATAAACCCCGTAAACAAGGTGTTTGCGGGGTTCTTTCTTTTTTTCATGGCTGAAAAAGCCGGTTTTTGTGTCTTGTTTGTGTCATCTTTGGAATCATGTTCCCCATATCTGGAAATATCGAAACACCCACTAATTCCGGAAAAACACGGCTTGACCCACACCCTGACCCACACGCCGAAACCTCCGGAAAGAGCCGGAAAGCACCGGAGAGAAGGTTTTTTCTCCGGTGCTTTTGTACTGTTTTTCCTTACATCACCTGGGCCATAAAATCCCCCATCTTTTCGGCGGCCTTTTCCTGCATCTGACGGGTAACGTGGGTGTAGGTCCGAAGGGTGAAGCCCGCATCGTAGTGCCCCAGCATGGACGAAACCGTCTTGACATCCACGCCGTTCTGCAAGGCTATGGTGGCGAAGGTGTGCCCTTACGGTATAATTACGACAAACCGGAAAAGCCCCGTAGGATCAAGGGTTTTGAGGTTTTCAGTCTGATTTTTTCATCCTTTTCCAAACCGAAAAATCATACTGAAATAAGT
>DVJP01000041.1 GCA_018716725.1 Candidatus Merdivicinus excrementipullorum
GCCTTTTCCGGCGGCCAGACCAGCGTAAGCGGCGTGGCCATCCCGGTGTGGCTGATGCTGGTGTGCAGCGTGGTCATGGGTACCGGCACCAGCGTCGGCGGGGAAAAGATTATCAAATCTGTGGGCATGGATATGGTAAAGCTGGAAAAATACCAGGGCTTTTCCGCCGACCTGGCCGCAGCCTTCTGCCTGCTGCTGTCCAGCCTGTTTGGCATCCCGGTATCCACCACCCACACCAAAACCAGCGCCATTATGGGCGTTGGCGCAGTCCGCCGCATTTCCGCCATTAACTTTGGCGTTGTCAGGGACATGATGCTCACCTGGATTTTTACCTTCCCAGGCTGCGGCCTTATCAGCTTCATCATAGCCAAGCTCTTTCTGCTGCTATTTTAACAAAAAGGAATTGAGGGGAAAATATGTCTAAGAAACAGGAATCCTATTATTTTCAAAATTTTATCGAATGTGCGAAATACGCCTACCAGGCGGCCTGCCTGCTGAAGGAAACCATGAACCAGTTCAACGTGGACTCCCTCCAGCAGAAAATGGATGAGATGCATAAGGTTGAGCATGCGGCTGACCTGAAAAAGCACGACCTATTAAACACTCTGGTCAAAGACTTCATCACCCCCATTGAACGGGAGGATATTCTCCAGGTAAGCCAAAACCTGGACGACATGACCGACAAGATCGAGGATGTCCTCATTAAGATTTACTACAACCGCATTACATCGATCCGCCCGGACGCGCTGAAGCTGCTGGACGTCATTATCCGCTGCTGTGAGGCCGTCCAGAAGCTCATGACCGAATTTGCGGACTTCAAGCGTTCCAAACAGATCCACAACCACATTGTCTGCATCAATACGCTGGAAGAAGACGCGGACAAGCTCTTTATTACCTGCATGTACGATCTCCACGACACCTGCAAGGACCCGCTGGAGGTCATCGGCTGGCGGGAAATCTACATTTACCTGGAAAAATGCGCCGACGCCTGCGAACATGTGGCCGACATCGTCGAAAGCGTCATTATGAAAAATCTGTAAGCACGACTGGAACCGGCAGTCAGTTCTAACCCCTCAGCGGCTGGATACTGACTGCCGGTTCCTTCTGCGCATACCGCTAAAACATCCCGCACAGCCCCGCCGCCAGCAAAAACTGCGCCAGCAGATAGGTGAGCATTACAAAAAAATCGCCGTACCGGTTTTTCCGGACAAAAAGCTGCCGGGCCAGGGTGTAATCCGACGCCACAAAGGAAACAGCCCCCAAGATGAGCACCGGCTGCCCCGTGGAAAAGGCGGCCCAGGCCATGGCCAGGATAATGGCCAGATAAGCAATCCCCGGCAGTTTCATATCCCCCGGCAGGCTGCGTCGGATGGTTAAGAACAAAATTCCCCCCACTGCAATGAACCCTGCCGCCAGCAGAAGCAGGACCGGCAGAGAAAACCGCCGCATGGGGAACATGGCCGGAATATAGCAGGCGTGCCCCGCCAGAAAGCTGACAAGCCCCGCCAGGAAAAAGGGCTTTTTATCCGGCTTCAGCAGGAAAATATCCCCCAGCCACCCCAAAAACAGCGCCGCTTTCACTAAAATAGGCCCATCCGCCAAAATCACGGCAAGAAGGAGCGCCGGCATCAACAAAACCTTGGTAAAATCCCGCCACCGCCGGGCGTCCGGCAACAGGCAGAAAACCAGGTGGACGGCGGCGCAAAGGCCGAATCCTGCAAGAAAAATCCAGGTCATCATAATTCCTCCCGGCTGCAAAGTTTGTAAAGGTTTTGGCGGCCCCGTTTCCCGGAAAGCTCCGCCAAGCCCAATGCCCGCAGGGTCAAAAGGGCTTCCCGCGCCAGAGGAACCGGCCGTTTGACGCGTTTGGCCAGCTCCGCGGCGGTAAACTCCCCCGGCTCCATGTCCGGAAGAAGCTGGATGTAATCCTCCGGGGGACCTAAATCAATCTCCCCCAAAAAGTTCAGCGGAACCCGGTCAAGACGCTCTTTTTTCCGGCTTCCGGCCTTCCCCACATCCTGCCGCTCCGTTTCCAAAAGGACCAAAAGCAGCCGGAACCGGGAGCTGCTCAAAAACTCCCGCAAAGGAGCCAGCTCCCCCAACACGTCAAAGGGAGTCTGTTTCCGGGGGGATTTCCGGCGGGAAACCTCCCCGGTTTCCGGGTCTAAACGGACGATCCATTCTGTGGTGTAAATGGGGTGCACCACGGTAACAGGGCAGTATTCCAGGAAGGCCGCAAGCTTGTCCTTTAACCGCCAAAGCTCTCTTGTCTGGATTTCCACCACGCCGGATTCCCCGCAGATATCCGCCACATAGCCCCCCAAGGGGATTTCATGGTTTTCTTCGTGAGGCTCCAAGGCGTATTTCAGTACGGCGTGGACGGATTTTTCCCCCATCCGCCCAATGCCCTCTCTTGGCCGGGCAGAGGCAGCTTCCATGGCCCGCAGAAAATCTTCCCGGGTCATACTAAGGCAAAATCAACATTGCCGCTGTTGACGTCCGCATGGACGCAGCGGACCCGCACCTTGTCCCCTAAGCGGAATTTCCGGCCGGTGTGAACGTCGGAAAGCTCCAGCAATCCGTCGAAGAAATACTCCCCGTCGGGCAGGTCTTCCAGCCGGATCAAGCCTTCCACAGTGCTGGGCAGCTCCACATAAAGGCCGAAGGAGGTGACGGAAGAAATGATGCCGTCAAATTCCTCCCCGATGCGCCCCTTCATGTATTCCGCCTTGTAGCAGTCCTCGCAGCTCCGCTCAATGTCCATGGCCTGCTGCTCCGTCTGGGAGGAATGCTCCGCGGAGCGCTCGGCAAACCGCTGGTAGCGTTTGTTCATCTCCTTTACCGAGTCGCCGTCCGCCCAGGAAGAAAGGATGCGGTGGATGGTCAAATCCGGGTACCGGCGGATGGGGGAGGTAAAGTGGGCGTAATCCTCCAGCACCAGGCCGAAATGCCCCAAGGGGGCGGGGCTGTACCGGGCTTTGGCCATGGAGCGCAGCACCAGCCGGTTTACCACCGGCGATAAGGGCTTGCCCTTTACTTCCTCCAAAATAGCCGCCAAATCCGCGGGGGATACCTTTTCCGGCAGATTCTTGGCCGGAAGCCCCAGCTTTTGGAGGGTTTCCCGCAAATCGGAAATCCGGTCCGGGGCGGGATGCTCATGAACCCGGTACACAAAGGGGATTTGCAGTTCCCGGGCCAAAGACGCGGCGGACTGGTTGGCCAGCAGCATAAATTCCTCGATGATAGACTCCGCTTCACCGGTGACCCGGGGCTTTACGTCGATGGTACGGCCCTTTTCGTCCAAAACCAGCTTGCTTTCGGCGGACTCAATGGCAGGCGCGCCCCGTTTTTTCCGCAGGGCCAGGCGCAAATCCTTCAGTTCCTTCATCAAAGGCAGGACGTGGAGCACCTCCTTGTATTTTTCCCGAAGCTCCTCTGTGGCGGAACCGTCCAGAAGGGCGTTGACTTCCGAATAGACGCCCTTTACCCGGGAACGGATAACGGTTTTGCGGAAGGTGAAGTCCAAAAGCTCCCCGTCCGGAGAAATGGTCATCAATGCAGAGAAGGCCAGCCGCTCCTCCTGGGGATTTAAGGAACAGATGCCGTTGGACAGGGCTTTGGGCAGCATGGGGATCACCTGGTCGGCATAGTAGACGCTGGTGCCCCGGGCAAAGGCTTCCTCATCTAGCAGAGAATGGGGCTTGACGTAGTGGGATACATCGGCGATGTGCACCCCCAGCTGATAGAAATTGCTGTATTTTTCCAGGCTGACGGCGTCGTCCAAATCCTTGGAATCGGCCCCGTCGATGGTGAAAATGCAGTCCCCCCGCAGATCCAGCCGGTTTGCAAGCTCCCGTTCCGGGATGCCCCGGTGCTCCAAGAACCGGGCCTCGTCCAAAACGGCGGCGGGAAATTCCGGGCTGATGCCGGCGGCCGCAATCACGGCCTGGGCGCAGGCGGCGGCGTTTTCCGAGGAACCGTAGCAGGCGGTGATCTCCGCCAGATGGTCCCGGTGGCTGTCCCCCCGGCGGATAATCCGGGCCGTCACCTTGTCGCCGTTTTCCGCCCCGCATTTTGCTCCCATAACCCGCAGGGCAAAGCCCCCCAAGGCGTCCGGCACAAAGAAGGAACCCTGGGAATTGACTTCCAGCACGCCGGGATATTCGTTGTCGCTCTCTTCTACAATCCGGCGCACCTCCCCTTCGGGAAGGTTCCCCTTGGGGTGAGCGGACAGCTTGATCAAAACCTTGTCCCCGGGCAGGGAGCCTTTTAACCGGCTGCCCAGGACAAAGACCTCCTGGCCGTCCTGCAAAACGGCGAAGCCGTAGGTTTTATGGAGGCGGCTGACGGTGGCGGGAATCAGCCCCAGGGACTGCACCGCCAAATACCGGCCGTCGCTTTCCGAAACCGAACCCTCCGCCAGGCACCGGGCCAGAGCCGCCTTGAATTTTTTCGCGTCCCCCTTTTGGACTTTGCATTTTTTCTCCAATTTACTGAAGGACATCCCTTTTTTCCCGGCTTTTTCCAGGACAAGGAGGATTCGTTTCACCCATTTTTCCATAAAATCCCTTCTTTCTTAAAATAAAAACTGCCAAAAACCAGAAGGCGGCTTTCCCGCAGACAGGAACCCTCCCCTCCAGTTTTTGGCAGCTCTGTTGTTTTTCTAATGCGCGTTACTTCAGGTAAACGGTAAACACGCTGACCAAAATGGTAAGCGCAAAGAAGAAAATGGCGGCCACTTTAGTAATTCTGGCCAACATAGCGTCCAAGGTCCGGCCGGAATTGCGGCCCAGGTAAGATTCATTGGTGCCGCCGGTAAGGGTCTGGGACATTTTATCCTTGCTCTCCTGAAGCATCACCAAAACCACCAAAACGATACAAGCAATGAGGAGCAGGATGGCGCTGACAATTTCAAAAGCGTTCATAAAAACTAAAACCTCCGATATTTTTCATCATAAAGCCATATTTTATACAACGGCAGATCATTCATCATTTATTATACCATGGTTTTCCGCTGATTGCAAGGCTTTTTGGGGATTTAAGAAGGCTGCGGAAAAGTTTTACTTTTCCGCAGCTTTCCGGCGGAAGGCCCGCAGGAGGAAAAGCCCCAGCAGTAGCAGGATGGGGGAACAGATGGCGAACAGAATCCCTATCTTTAAATTGGATTGGAAGGCGTCGGAAATGTTTCCAACCAAAGCCGGGCCGGTAGCGCAGCCCAAATCCCCTGCCAGAGCCAAAAGGGCGAACATAGCGGTGCCGCCCAGGGGAATCCGCTTGGAGGCAAGGCTCAAAGTGCCCGGCCACATAATGCCCACAGAGAAGCCGCACAGGCTGCATCCCACCAACGCCAGCACCGGGTTGGGGGACAGGGATGCCAGCAGGTAGCTGATAACGCAGAGGATTCCGCTGATGGTCATAAAGCGGGACAGGGGAACCTTCTCGCTGAATTTGCCGTAAAGGGCGCGGGTAATGCCCATAGCGACGGCAAAGGCGCAAGGCCCGGCCAGGTCGCCGACGGTTTTAGAAACCTGAAGCCCCGCTTCCGCAAAGGCGGAGGCCCACTGGGCCATGGACTGTTCCGAAGCCCCGGCGCAGGCCATCAGCAGGGAAAACACCCAGAACAGCCGGTTTTTGAACAAATTTTTGATGGAAAACCCGGATTCGGCCCCAGGCAGGGTGGCAATGGGCACCTGGGAAAAATAAAAGATGTTGCAAAAGGGCACCAGCGCCCAGATTACCGCCATGATTTTCCAGTTCTGGGCGCCGAACAGGGTGAAAAACACTGTGGACAAGAGCACCACAAACACCTGGCCCCAGCTGTAAAAGGAATGGAGAATGCTCATGGCCGCTTCCTTCTTTTCCGTGGGGCAGGCCTCCACAATAGGGCTGATGAGCACCTCGATGAGGCCGCCGCCTACGGCGCAGAAAGCCGTGGCCAGCAAAAGCCCGGCGTAAGGCGGCAGGATGGACGGGAACAGGGCCAGGCCAACTAGGCCGATTACCGAGGAAACATGGGCCGCCAAAATACAGGGCCGGTAGCCGATGCGGTCCACATACCGGGCGGCGATCATGTCCACCAAGAGCTGGATCACAAAGTTAAAGGAAACCAAGAAGGAAATTCTGCCCAGGGAAATCTGGTAGTCCCGCTGAAAGGTCAAAAACAGCAGGGGGGAAAAATTTACGATAATAGCCTGGGTGATGTAGCCGATATAGGCGGCGTAGATGGTGTGGTTGTAGTTTTGCCGAATCATACTTGCGCTCCTTTTTCATGGATTGGCAGGACGGATTCCCGTTCTACCTGGCAGGTGGGCACCAAAACAGCCTGCCCCTCCTGTTTTTCCCGGCGGATCCGGGCCAGCAGCAGCCGGACGGCCTGTCCGGCAATCAGCCCGGCCTGCTGGTTCACGGTGGTCAGCCGGGGCTTTACCGCTTTGGCCCAGGCGATTTCGTCGAAGGAGATAATGGAAAGCTCCTCCGGCACCCGGACATTTTCCTCATTTAACGCCATCACCGCCCCCATTGCCATAAAATAATTGCAGATGAGCAGGGCGGTCGGCCTGTCCGGCGCCTTCAGCAGCCGCTTGACACAGCGGAACCCGCCGTCCAGGTTATAATCGTCCCGCAGCACCCATTCCTCCCGAATGGGGATATCCCGGCTGTGCAGGGCGTTATAATACCCCCGGAGCCGCTCGTTGGCGGAAAAATGGATTTCCGACCCGGTAATCACGGCGATTTTCCGGTGCCCTTTTTCCATCAGGGATTGGACTGCACTAAATGCCGCCTGGGCGTTTTCCGTCATGACAAAATCCACGTCCGGGTAATCCGGCAGGATGCTGTCCACCACCACTGCCGGGATTTCCAGGCGGCGGCACTCCGAAAGCACCTCCGGCAGGCAGTGGCTGGAAAAGTAAAACACCCCGTCCACGGATTTAGCGGAAAACAGCTCCAAGCCCTGTTTTGCCCGCTCCAAAGAATCCTTGGTTTCAAAGAGGATGGCCGTGTACCCTTCCCCCATCAGCAGTTCCTCAATCTCGGAAATCACGGACGTGTAAAACAGATTGGATAAACTGTCCAGCAAAATCCCCACAGTCATGGAGCGGCGGGTTTTTAACGCCCGGGCAGCGGCGTTGACCTGGTAGCCCAGCTCCGCAATGGCCGCGTCAATCCGGACGCGGTTCGCTTCCTTGACGGGGATACCGTTAATGTGCTTGGACACAGTGGCAATGGATACGCCGCTGCGGGCGGCAATATCTTTGATGGTAGCCGTACCGATCCCTCCTCCCTACATATCTTTTCCATTATAGCATGAACCCCAGTCAAGAGCAATCTTATTTCCCTTGGAAAAGCAGACAAAAAAGAGTCAGCAAAAGTGTGAAATTTCCAGTCTCTTTGAACGCCCAAAACCCCAGCGCCCCAAGCAGGGCCGCGCACACCCCATGGGCCGCATTGGAAAGGAACGCTGCGGCGGAAGGGGCCTTCTGCTCCAAAAAAAGGGCCAGCAGCCTCCCGCCGTCCAGGCTTTTGACGGGAAAGAGGTTAAAAATCCCCAAAAACAGGTGGAACCCGGCGGCCTGGGGGCAGGACAGCCAAAAAAGCAGCCCGGCCGACAGGAAGTTTATTAGGCATCCACCGCAAAGGACAAAGGCCTCCTTCCCCGGGGCCAGCAGCCCGGCCGCCGGCACAATCCGCATCCCCCCCGCCTCCAGCCACAGCTCCTTGGGGCGGCTGCCTACCAGGGCAAAGGCGGTAAAATGCCCCAGCTCGTGGAGGATGCAGCAGAGCACGCACCAAAGGCCCCAGTCGCTGCGGCTGATTTCCAGCATAAAAAACAGCACCGCCAAAAAGGAAAACCGGATTCCTAAACGGAAGGACTTTGTCTGTACAACAATCATGGGGCCTCCTCATACTGGCCCCAAAAGGGCAGCCAGGCGGGGTTTAAGCGGACGCCGTTCTCCTTAACCTCCAAATGGAGGTGAGGGCCGGTTGTCTCTCCCGTTTGGCCGGACAGGGCAATCGTCTGCCCGGCGGACACCCGCTGCCCCTCTTTCACCTTGAGCTTTTTACAGTGGGCGTAAAGGGTCTGAAAGCCGCTGCCGTGGTCAATGAGGATGTAATTCCCGTAGCTTTCGTGAAATTCCGCCGCTAAAACCGTCCCGCCCAGCAGGGCGTGAACCGGCGTTCCCTCCGGACAGGCCAAATCCGCGCCGGTGTGGAAATCCAACTCCTCCGTAATAGGGTGGAACCGCCATCCAAAGGGAGAGGTGACGGCGGCGTCTTTTAAAGGAAGGCTTAAAGCGGCCGTCATTTGATAAGGGGAGAAATCCGCCCCATCCGGGGGCGGCATGGGTTCAAAATCCACCGCGGCGCAGGTGCCGGGGATACTCCAAACAAAAAACGCCGTCAAAACGGCCAGTACGCGCAAACACCATTTCAAAGCGGACACCTCCAGGGAAGTATATGCCCAAAACAAGCTAAAAAGAGCCAAAAAAGCTAAAACGCCTTGGCAAACCGGGACAGCCGTGCTACAATGGGGAAAAAGGAGGCGCTTTGCGTGAAAATAAAAATGATGACCTACAACATCCAGTCCGGACACAATCTCCAAAGGGACCGGGATGTCCGCCATGCCGTCAGCACCATTCGGGCGGAGAACCCGGATATTTTAAATTTAAACGAGGTGCATCACTGCACGGAGCTTTGCGAAAACGGCAAATGCCAGGCGGAACAAATCGCCGAAGCACTGGGATACCCCTACGTCCGGTTCGGGAAAGCCATTGACCATATGGGCGGCCAGTACGGCAACGCCCTGCTCAGCCGGTTCCCCATTCTGGAAAGCCAGGTGTTCCCCATCCCCGGCATTTCCCAAGAGGAGAAAAAAGCGTGCGTCTGGCCGGAGGACCGGTCCCACATGCGGAATGTTTTGGATATAAACGGCAGGGAAATCGTTGTTTTAAGCGTCCATTACGGCTTAAACCCGCCGGAGCAGAAAAACGCCGTGGCCGAAACCCTGCGGCTGTCGGAAAAGGAAAACCGGCCTCTGGTGTTCTTAGGCGATTTAAACATGGAGCCGGACAACCCCCTGCTGGCGCCGGTTTTCGCGGCCCTGTCCGACACGGCCGAAAAGGGGGAAGGGAGCATGCTCACCTACCCCTCCGACGAGCCCACCGGAAAAATCGACTACATCTTCCAAAAGGGCTTTGAAACCCTGCGTTCTTATGTACCCGTGTCCGCCGATTCCGACCACAGGCCGGTTGCGGCGGTTCTGGAATTGGAAGAAAAGTGAGGAAAAATCCGTGTCTCAGAAAAAGACTGCCCTGCTAGCGCTCTACACGGAAGCGGAGCAAAAGGGCGTCAAAAGTCTCATTCTGGACCTAACCGAAAACGGCGGCGAAAATGAACAGGTTTGGATAGAATATATTGCGCAGCCTAACCTTCTGTCAAAAAATCAACGCCCTCTGGCTAAAAGCGGAGGGCGTTGTTGGTTTTGTCCGGCTGGAATTTAAGGAATAATTAACCTGGAAACGGGTGCATTTTTTCATGGATTGTGCTATAATAACCTTAAAATACCTTACAGGATGGAAAATAATCCCCGTACAGAAGGGGTTTCCAGATAAATTTATGCGGAAAGGACTTGGTTTGGCTATGGATGTTCATCTAAAAATAGAAAACGCCCTGGGGTCAAGAGGTGTAATCCTCCAGCAGACGGCTGAGTTCCTGCCTGTCCCCGGCGGCGATGCCCGCCTGAAGCAGCCCCCGGTCATAGGGCGGTAAGGTGCGGACGTCTAAATCAATAATCCGGACGGGATCGACGCCGCCCCGCTCAAAAACGGCCAGCCTGCCGTTGTATTCCTTGAGCCAGTAGGCCGGGGCCGGCTCATCATCCTCCGGCTGGACGGCGCGGCTCTGCTCCTGCTGTTCATGCAGCGAGGAAAAGGCGGCGGCTGTTCCGGCGGACAGGACGCAGGCCGCTGCAATTGACAGGACGGCTATGGTTTTCCGATTCATAATTCACTCCCCTTTCAGCGTTATTCTGCGCCGGAAGGCTGGGAAATATACGGAAAACTTCCCGGGACTTAACAATTCCATAAAAATGTGGTATAATAAAACGATACCATCCAGATCAGCAAGGACTGAATGTAAGGAGGCGGATTTTTTGCCTGCGAAAAGTACGACAAGAAAACGGAAAAAAGGCGCGCCCTTCTGGACTGCTGTCCAGAATGTCATGGGGCATATCGGCCGGCTGTTTGTCACGCTGTTTTTAATCGGTGTCATCACCGGCTGCGTGGTGGTAACGGCCGTTACCATCTACGTCATGAACTTTATGGAGACGGACGCGGGAATTGACCTGGACAACGTTTCCATGGCCCAGACCACCATCTTCTACGCGGCCAACACCAGCGGGGAAATGGAAGAGGCCTACCGCATGAGCGCCGATGAAAATCACATCGAAGTAACGCTGGATCAAATCCCCCAGCATGTCCAGGACGCCTTTGTTTATACGGAGGACAAGCGGTTTTATGAACACAGCGGCGTGGACTGGTTCCGAACCGCCAGCGTTACCGCACGTTATCTGCTGCGGCTTCCCGGCGCGGGGCAGGGCGGTTCCACCATTACCCAGCAGGTTGTCCGGAACCTGACGCTGGACGACGATGTGACGCCGGTGCGGAAAATCCGGGAGATTTTCCGGGCCATTCAGCTGGAAAAGGAATATTCCAAGGACGAGATCCTGGAAACCTACCTGAATATCGTTTTCATGGGCGGCAACAACCGGGGCGTGGAGGCGGCGTCCCAGGCCTACTTCGGCTGCCATGTGTGGGAGCTGACGGTGCCTCAGGCGGCGTCCCTGGCTGGTATGACCCAGTCTCCCAATACGCGCCGTCCCGACCTGTACCCGGATGAGAACAAGGAACGCCGGGATTACGCTCTTGACTGTATGCTGGAGGCCGGAGTCATCACCCAGGAAGAACATGATGAATATGTGAACACCCCTGTGGAAACGGTGGACAAATCCCAGAGCCAGGTGGACGACGGCCAGACCGGACAGTCTGCCCAGGGCGTCACTTCCTACTACACCGACGCGGTCATTGAGGAAGTGATTGCCGATCTGATGGAGCAGAACGACTGGACCCGGGAATATGCCACCGACCGGCTGAAACGGGGCGGCTACCGGATTTATATGAACGTCAACCCCACCTACCAGCAGATCCTGGAGGAAAAATTCTTGGACTGGCAGACTTTCTCCCCCAACCAGCTTTCGGAAAACAGCAACGGGGAAATTCCCCAGGCGGCCTTTGTCCTCATGGACTATGAAGGCCGGGTGCTGGCTCTGGTAGGCGGCAAGGGCGAGAAAACCCAGAGCCGCAACTTCAACCGCGCCACCCAGGCCGGACGCTCCCCGGGTTCCGCCATTAAGCCCATCGCCGTTTACGCGCCGGCTTTGGAATACGACCTGATTAACTGGTCCACAGTGCTGGTAGACTCGCCGGTGATGCAATTAAACGGCAAAAACTACCCCTCCAACTTCAGCGGAAAATATGAAGGGGAAGTAACGGTGGTATACGCCCTGCGGAAATCCTTGAACACCATCCCCATGAAGATTATCCAGACCCTGACCACACAACGTGCGGTAGACTTTATGGAAAACAAGGTGGGCATTACCACCCTGCTCAAGGACGGCAGCGACTACGGTCCTTCCCTGTCCCTTGGTTCCGTTACCAACGGCATCTATCTGGATGAGCTGACGGCGGCCTACGCCCCCTTCGGCAACGGCGGCTATTACTACGAGCCTGCCACCTATTCCCGCATTGAGGACGCCAACGGCAACATGATTTACGACAACACCTCCGCCCAGAACCGGGCCATTTCCGAGGATACGGCGGCCATTATGAACCGCCTCCTGCGGCAGGTTGTCATCGGGGATCAGGGCACCGGCCACCGGGCCGCCATGGGCAGCATGGAGGTTATCGGCAAGACCGGCACCTCCCAGGATTATCACGACCGCCTGTTCGTGGGCCTGACGCCTTATTATATCGGCGGCTTCTGGACCGGCTACGATACCCCTGCGGAACTGCCGGAAAGCCAGCTGTACGCCCCGGATAAGGTGTGGAACACCGTTATGACGGACATTCATGAGGGGCTGGAAGCCAAGAGCTTCGAACTTAGCGGCGATGTGGTGGCCATTGAGTTCTGTACGGAATCCGGTATGGCCGTAGGACCCAACTGCACCAAAACTGAAACCGGCTATTACAAGAAAAATGCCAAGCCGGAAATCTGCGACTATCCCCACGGCGCAGATACCGAGGAGTCGTCCGGCTCCGGGTCTACTCCCACCGGCCCTGATGGAAGCGGCAGCGGCGGCCCCATGGACGCGCCAGTAATCGAATAAGAAAAAGCAGCCCCGCCGGGCCTGCCCGTTATGCGGACGGCCCTGAGGGGCGCTTATTTTGAGGGAAACAATATGATTCAAAAAAATCAGTATCTGGAATCAAAAATTGAAAGCCTGACCTTAGAGGGCAGCGGCGTTGCCCACGCCGACGGCTTCGCCCTGTTTGTGCCCTTGACGGCCCCCGGGGACAAGGCCCGGATTAAGGTAGTCAAGGTCCTGAAGCGGTACGGCTTTGGGATTTTGGATGAAATCCTCGCCCCTTCCCCGGACCGGCTGCCGGAGGAAGAGCAGGGCTGCGGCTGTTACCGCCAGTGCGGCGGCTGCGCTTTCCGGCATATTACCTATGAAGCGGAGCTGCGCCTAAAGGAAAACGCTGTCCGGGACGCATTCCAGCGGCTGGGCGGCTTTGAACTGTCTCCCCTGCCCATTTTGGGCGCGCCTTCGGTGAACCATTACCGAAACAAGGCTCAATATCCTTTGGGGACCGGCAAGGACGGGAAGATCACGGCGGGGTTTTACGCCCGGGGGAGCCACCGGCTGGTGCCTGCCGTGGACTGCCCTTTGCAGCCGGTAATATTTTCGGATATTTTACGGTTCGTTTTGGAATTTCTCAATACCCATCGCTTGACGGCTTATGAGGAAACCACCGGCAAGGGGGATTACCGCCACGTCTACCTGCGGGAGGCCCCCTCCACCGGGGAAATCATGCTGTGCATGGTGGCGTCCCGGAAAAATCCCCCCAAAGTCAAAGAGCTGGCCCAAAGGGTGCGGGAAGCGTTCCCGGCAGTGGCCAGCGTTTACCTGAACATAAACCCGGACAAGACCAACGTGATCTTAGGCAAGGAGTACCGGCTTTTGGAGGGGAAGGAGCAGATTACCGACCTGTTTCTCGGGAAAAAGCTGGCCATTTCCCCGGCGTCCTTTTACCAGGTAAACCAGCCCCAGGCCCAGCGGCTTTACGAGCTGGCTTTTGACTTTGCGGAATTTTCCGGGGAGGAGCATTTGCTGGATTTGTACTGCGGCATCGGCTCCATCGGCCTGTCCGCGTCGGACCGGATCGGGAAGCTCACCGGCGTGGAGATTGTGCCCCAGGCGGTGGAAAACGCCCGGCAAAACGCCAAATTAAACGGCGTGGAGGCGGAATTTTTCTGCGCCGACGCATCCGGCGCGGCCAAAAAGCTGGCGGCGGAGGGTGCAAAGCCAGACGTGATTTTAGTGGACCCGCCCCGGAAAGGGTGCGGCGGGCCGGTATTGGAAGCGATTTTTGAAATGGCTCCTCAAAAAGTGGTGATGATCTCCTGCAACCCGGCCACCGCCGCCCGGGACTGCAAAATCCTGGCGGAAGGCGGTTACCGGCTCATGAAATACCAGCCCGTGGACCTTTTCCCCCGGACAGGTCATGTGGAGACGGTTGTCTTGCTTTCCAAGGGTGAAATCGACTCAAAGAAGGTTCGAGTAGAGTTCTCTCTGGAAGATATGGATATGTCCGGGTTCCAGAAGGGTGCGACTTATGAACAGATTAAGGCGTA
>DVJP01000042.1 GCA_018716725.1 Candidatus Merdivicinus excrementipullorum
AACGCATTTTTGCCTATGCGCCGCTGGGTTACAAGCGCCACCCGGAGATCAAGAACACGCTGACACCGGACGAAGAAACCCGCTGGATCGTAGAGAAAATCTTCGATTTGGCCGTTCATGGCGCTGGCGCAGCCAAGATCACCCGCATTTTGATCGCGGAAAAAGTGCCCACCGCCGGTTGGCTGAACTACAAGAGGTACGGCACCTTCGCCAACATTTACGCGGGTGCGCCGGAGGAAAAGGCCTATGCCTGGACGATTGCGCAGGTCAAAAGCATCCTGAAAGATGAAACCTATATTGGCAACAGCATCCACAACAAGCAGACCAATATCTCCTATAAGAACAAGAAAAAGGTCCGCAAGCCGAAAGAGGAATGGGTTCGTGTGGAAAATACCCATGAAGCCCTTGTCAGTAAGGATGTCTTTGACCGGGTACAGGAGCTGATTGAGACGCGCCGCCGCAAGCAGAAAGACGGTACGACACAAATCTTTTCCGGGCTGGTGAAGTGTGCAGACTGCGGCTGGTCGCTGGCGTTTGGCATGAACAAGCAGAACAAAAAGCCCTATGGACACTACCATTGCAGCAACTACGGCCAGGGCACCGGTCACTGCACCATGCACTATATCCGCTACGATGTCCTTTACACCTACGTTCTGGCACGGATTCAATATTGGTCTTACCAAGCTCAGATGGATGAGGGACGCCTGCTGCAAAAGCTGCTGAAAGCCGGTGACAGAGAGCGAACGGCAAGCCAGAAGAAGCAGGCAGCGGAGCTGAACAAGGCAGAGAAGCGCAAAGCCGAGCTGGATCGCCTGTTTGCCAAGATGTACGAAGATTGGGCTGTGGGGCGCATCACCGAGTACAACTTCAATATGCTGTCCAAGCGGTATCAGACCGAGCAGCAGGAGCTGGCGGAAAAGATCGAAAGGCTGAACGCCGACCTTGCCGCAGAGCAGCAGAGCGCCGTGGATGCCGAAAAGTGGGTGAACCTGATCAAGCAGTATGTGAATCCCTCAGAACTGACTGCCGAACTGCTAAATGCCTTGATCGAGAAGATCGTCGTCCATGAAGCGGTGAAAGGTGAAGGCAACACCCGCACCCAGGAGATTGAAATCTACTACCGTTTTATCGGCAAAGTGGAGTAAAAACGCAAATAAACCATTTATCTCTTTAAGTTGGGGAAACCGGTTTATCCTGCCCGGACATCGCCCTGCTGCCGGAAATCGCCAAAATTTACGGAATCAGCGTGGACAAGCTTTTTACGCCAATAGAACCGGAGGAACTTTCCCAGCCGGAAGCCCCAACAGAAGAACCGGCACAGGAGGAAACTCCCAAAGAGCGGGAGCAGGCTTTTGAATCGGTTCCTTCCGGGGATTTCGGAGCATCCCTGGGGCAGTATGTGAGCCGGATTGTGGAGCAGGCCATGGAAAAAGCTTCGGCCAAGCTGCAAAAGAAGTCCTTTGACGGATTTAATCCCTTTGATAAAAATTTCCATTTTGACTTTGACCCGGCCTCCCACCCTAAATTTGAAACGGCGGAGAGGGTCCAGGTGGACGGCCTGCCCTGGGGCGACGACGGCGTTTACCGGGCAGTCCTCTTTAAAGGGACAAAACTTGTGACGCCGCCGGTGGAAAACGGCGGGACCTTGGCGGTGGACGAGCTGGAGGGCAGCCTCCTTTCCGCTTTCTCGGTTACCTGCGATACTGTTGAGGGGGACGTCCGCTGTGTGCTGGGGAGCCTTACCTGTGATGAAATCGAGGGGGATGTCACATACTGCACAACTGTCAATGCGGATGAGATTGCAGGGGACGTGCGCCAGTGCTCTACCATAAACTGCGACGAAATCAACGGCAACGCAGTCCAGTGTACCAATGTATACTGCGATGAAATCAATGTGGACTGACTGCTTGAAACGGAACCTTTGAAATTCTGCAAGGATAAATATTCAATGCAACTCCCGCTTTTTTGGGATAGGATAAAAGAAAAGCACCTGATTAGATTTTCAAAGGACGTGAAAATATGGCAATGGAAGAAAGGCAAAAACCTCTCACCCGGGAAGAACTGACCCAGGTGATTGAACGCAAGGGCCGGGCCAGAAGGCTCCCCATGCTGTACAATATGTGGATTAACCCCTGGATTTACGGGGAAAAATCCAACGACTTCAATGACCTGCTGCAAAAGTACCCCTACGATATGGAGACAGTGGGCATCAATATGCCCCCGGTTTTCCGGGACGATCCCAACAGCGATTATTCCTGGGTAAAAAAATCCCCGCCTCCCCTGGAAACCTTGGGCTACGACAACCGCATCGCCATTGAGGACTGGGACGAGTTCGACGATATGCTGCCGGACCTGCCCCGCTGGGACGACCTGCGGCTGATTCCAGCTGTCCCGGAGCCAGGCGAAAAGTACCGGTTAGGCATGTGGTGGTACTGCTTCTATGAGCGCCTCTGGTCCCTGCGGGGCATGGAAAACGCCCTGACCGACTTCTATCTGGAACCGGAGCGGGTGCACCAGCTCTTTGACTGGCTTACGGAATTTTACTGCAAGATGATGGAGCGGGCCAAAAAGGAAATGAAGCTGGACGGCATCTTCGTTTCCGACGACATCGGGACCCAGACCGGCCCCTTCTTCTCTGTGGAAGTTTTCCGGGAATTTTTCAAGCCCTATTACGCCCGGATTATTGAGAAGGCCCATTCTTTAGGGATGCATTTCTGGCTCCACAGCTGCGGCAATATCGAGGCGTTCCTGCCGGACTTTATCGAAATCGGCCTGGACGTGCTGCACCCCATTCAGAAGGGCACCATGGACGCGGCAGAAATCAACGAGAAATTCGGCGGCAAAATCTGCATCCTGGCCGGCATCGACGTGCAGCATACTATGGCTTTCGGCGACGAACAGGAAGTCAAGGACGAGCTGCACCGCCTGACAAGCGCCTTTGACCGGCCGGAAGGCGGCTTGATGCTGACCTTCGGCAACGGCAACACCCCGGACTGGCGTTACGACAATTTAAAAACCCTGCTGGAAGAATCCTTCGCCCTTTAATTCCCTTGGAAGTATTCCGGAAGGATGGAAAAATCCCGCACAGGCTTGCCGCCTGTGCGGGATTTGCGCTTTTTCGGGGATTTAAGAGAAATAGAAAGCGTATTTTTCCATGGCGTCCATGACCGCCGCCGCATTTTCAATGGGGGTGCCGGGATACAGGCCGTAGATCATGCAAAGGCCGCCCTGCTTGCTGCCCAGGGCTTCCACCTCGGAACGGATCAGCCGGTCAATGTCTTTTGGCGTGCCGTTTACCGTCACCGACTGCCGGTCGATGTCCAGCTCAATGCAGTGTTTGCCCGCCACCTTCTCTTTGATCCAGTCAATGCCGTTGACCAGGTCCTGCAAGTTGATGATGTCCACGCCCACGCTTAAAATGCCGTCCAGAAGCTGATGCAGGTCGCCGTCGGAGTGCATGTGGATGAGGGCGCCGGAATCCCGGGCCGGTTTTATCAGCCGCCGGTAGCTGGGCAGGATGTATTTTTCAAATTGATCCGGCGAAAGCATGGGGCCTTTCTGCATCCCCAAGTCCTCGGCGTAGCCCATCATGTCCACGCCCAGGGCGCAGTACCGGGTAATCAGCCCCATGTTGAACTGCTCCACCATGTCGATCAGCTCCCAAAGCCGGGGTTCCTCGTCCGCCATGTCAAACAGCAGGTTTTCATAGCCCCGGATGTCGCAGAGCTGCAAAAAGGTGTGGCCGTGGCGCAGGCCCCGTCCCACAAAATCCCCCCGTTCCCTGGCCGCCGCAATGGACTTGGCTTCCTGCGCCCAGTCAATTGGCCCGATGCCCATGACCTTTTCCGGGTCCGGCGGCAGATAGGTTTTGAAGTTCTCCCAGTCGGCTAAGGGGTGCCCGGTGACAGTGCCGGTGATGCCGTCCTGGGTGGTTTCCCAAACGCAGCCCCAGTCGTCCCGGTAAGGGGCGTCTTTGCGGGCAACCGGGTGGAAGTCCAGCTTCATGGGCGTTTCCGGCCGTTTGAAATTGGGGAACAGGAAGGGATGGGCTTCCATTAAATCCAAAAGCTGTTCCTGGGGGTAGGCGTTCCAGCAGGCGCCGTTGATGCAGTAGCTCATGGGGATATAATCCGGCCTTTCAAAGCGGGCCATGCGCAGATAGTTTTCCCGAAAGGTCATAACATTCGCTCCTTTTCCTTGGTTTTCTTTATTGTAACAGTTTCTGCGCCCCCTGTCTTGCGGAAAAATAGGATGATACAATTTTGTACATCTGGATTTTTTCTGGACAATATGGTATCCTAAAGAAAAGGGGGAGAGGAAATGAAAGAGCATCCGCAGGCCCGGACCAGGCAGACCATTGAATTTGAAGAATTGGGAGTCCCGCACCTGCTCCGGCTGGGGAAGGTGGAGTTTGCCGCCAACACCCAGTCGGCGCTGGAGCCCCATATCCACCCCAACCAGTTTGAAATCTGTTATCATTACGACGGCCGCCAGCATTACGAGGTGGAGGGGCAGGGCTTTGAAACAGCCAGCGGCGATTTGTTCCTGACCTATCCCAACGAGCTACACGGCTCCGGCAGCAGCGGCGAGGAAAAATCCAAGCTCTTTTACCTGATTTTTGAGCTGATGCCGGATACCGGGAATTTTATGGGCCTGGAACCGGAACTGTCGGATTTTATCCGGGACGCCCTTTACGCCGGCCGGCGGCGGCAAATCTGCGGGGTCCCCGCTTTCCGGGAAGCATTGCAGCGGGTTTTTGATTTATATGAAACGGAAAGCCCCTTTCGCAAAGCACGGGTTTACGGGGCCATGGTGGAATTTTTTTACCTGCTGACGGAAACACTCCGGAAAAATCCCTCCCGTCAGGCGGTTTCCCCGGATATTGCCCGGGTTTTGGAGCTGATGGAATCCGGCGTTTCCCAGAAGCTGACGGTGCAGGATATGGCGGACGCCGCCTGTTTGTCCGTTTCCCATTTCAAACGGAAGTTCAAGGCGGAAACGGGCCTGTCCCCTTACGACTGCCTGCTGCGGCAGAAAATCTCTTTAGCCAAGGAAATGCTGCGCCACACCCGGCTTTCCATGGCGGAAATCGCCTATGAGCTGGGATTTTCCTCCTCCCAGCACTTTGCGGATATTTTCAAGCAGTACACCGGCCAGACCCCTTCGGAATACCGCCGGGGGTGAAATATAAAGAAAAATTTGTTGAATCAAGAGAAAAAATACTGTTTGTATTATAAAAACGCTGTTGCAAGCCAAACTTGACAAAGTGCAAGGGGAATTTGATAGAAAAAATCCGGCCCCTCTGGTATCATAAAGCCATCAAAACAAAAGGAGGAATCCCTCATGACATTCGGAGAAAAGCTTTACAAGCTGCGGAAGGAGCAGAACCTTTCCCAGGAAGCCTTGGCGGAAAAGGTAAACGCCACCCGGCAGGCCGTGAGCCGCTGGGAGAACGGCCAGGGTTTCCCGGAGACGGAAAAGCTCTTAATCTTAAGCAGCCTCTTTCAGGTGAGCTTGGATTACTTATTGAAGGACACGCCGCCGGAAGAGGCGGAGGGCAGTCCAGCGGAAGAAGGGTATTACGCCAGCCGGGAAACCACCCTGGGCTATTTGGCCCACACCCAGAAAACCGCCGTGAAAATCGGGCTGTTTGTCCTCTGCTTTTTTGGAGCCGCTTTGCCCTTTATCCTGTTCCCCCATGTGGACGAGAACATCTGCGCTTTAGGCAGCATTATTTTTATTGCCGCCGGGATTGCCGGGGCCATTTCCATGGCGTTTCAGACGGATCCATATCCCCAAATGGAAAAGGAACCCCTGTTTTTCGACCACCAGTTCCTGGAGGAGCTGAAGGCCCGGTATGGGGTTTTGCGGAAACGGTATGTGTGGCTGTTTATTTTCGGGTTCCTGCTGATTTTCCTGGCCGGAGGCTTTGCCATCCTGTTTGACGACATTTTGGGAAAATTCTCCATGCTGTCGGAGCTGATTGCTTTGGCCTGTGTTTCCGGCTCCATATTCTGCTGGATTTTTTCCATCGGCATGATGTCGGCTTATGAGATCCTGCTGGAGAACCCCAAGCATATCGCCAGCCGCCGCAAATGGCAGCAGCCCGCCTACCGCCTGCTGGCCGGCGTGCTCATCGGCATTGGCGTCATTGTTTTCATCGCCCTTTATATTCTGTGGGAAATGAATATCCTATAAGAAAAACGGCGTCTGCTCTTTACGAAACAGACGCCGTTTTGTAATTTTACTCACGTTAATACTTTCCGTATTGGTCTACCAGTTCCCGCACCCGGCGCAGCCGCCGCACAGTGGAACCGGGGACCACCTGGTCCGCCACCCCCAGGACATAGTTGGGGGATTTGGTCATGACTTCGATGCAGTGCATCAGGTGGGCGTCGAAATCCGCGTCGCTTAGGCTGTCCTCCCGGAAGAACCCGCCGGGCATGCCGCCCCAGATGATGGTTTCCGGCAGCACCAGCTCCCGGGCCTCCTCAAGGGTCACATCTCCCACAGGTTTCGGGGTCACCGCCTCGATGACGTCGAAGCCGGAACGCTTGGACAGCTCGCCAATGAGGCCCCGGACAGTGCCGTCCTGGTGGACAAAGGAGTATTTTCCGGCGGCCCGGATGCGGTCGGTCCATTTTTTGTGGTAGCCTTCCATCAGTTCATAAAAAGGCTTCACGCATTCGGAGGTGATGTTTTCCGGGATCATAATGCACTCCGCCGGGGATTTCACCACCAGTTCGCAGGCCTCGTCAAACTTTTTCTCCATCCGCTTTAAGCAGTCCAGGACGGTTTCCTCCTCGTCCAGCAGCATGTAGGTGAAATTTTCCACCCCGCTTTCCAGCGCCACCAGCCGCATCAGAGGGCTTTTTGGGGTGTAGCAGAGGACGACCCCGTTGTCGCCCGCCGTTTCATACCGTTTTTCGGCCAGCTCATAATTGGGCGTATAAACAGTATCCTCCAGCATTTCACAGTAAAATTTCAGATCCTCGGCGTCCTCCACCAGGTGCTTGAGCACGCCCCAGCTGTAGCTTTTGCTGCTGTACTCGGAAATTTCTGTCAATTCCCGGCCATTGGAGCGGATACGGCGGATAGCGCGGTTGCCGTCCCGTTCCCAGGTTTCCTCAAAGTGGGGGTGCTGGGCTGAAAACGGCTCATATCCCTGCAAATAAAACCCGATTCCCAAATCCCGGTGCAGCTTCTGGAATCCATTGTCGTACCAGGTGTCGCGGTATTCTTCCGGATAGGTTTTATCGGTTTCCATACCGTGGGTCCAGTAAGTCAGATCGGCGCACCAGGGCAGCTGATCCGGCTGTTTTTTCTGCAGGATGGACAGGACGCGTTCTCTTTCAGTCATTGCGGTCATCTCCCTTTTAAAATGCTAATTTTATTATAAGGAACTGAAAAATTTTTGGCATTAAATATTTGGCCAGGCAAAATTTTAAAGCCGGCCGGTTTTTCAAAAAATTTCCTGTTTTCATAAGATTTGGGAAAAGCAATGGGGTTTTCTTTGTGAAAAATCATCATTTATGAATTTTTTTCAAAAAAAATGCAAAATTTGCTTGAAGAAAAAGGGAACATGCCTTATAATAAATATGTTTTCAATTTACTTTTGATAGGAGGAGTTCTCTGCATGGACAAGCTGTTTCATCTCAAGCAGAACGGCACCAATGTAAAAACTGAAATTGTTGCCGGCTTGACTACTTTCTTTGCAATGGCTTACATTATCGTCGTCAACCCGTCGATTTTAAGCCAGACCGGTATGGAATGGGGCGCCGTTTTCCTGGCTACCATTATCGCTTCCATTATCGGTACCTTAATCATGGGGCTGTTTGCCAACGTCCCGTATGCCCAGGCCCCCGGCATGGGTCTCAACGCCTTTTTTACCTATACGGTCTGCTTCGGGCTGGGGTTTACCTGGCAGCAGGCTATGAGCATGGTTTTCCTCTGCGGGCTGATTAACATCCTGCTGACGGTGACCAAAATCCGCAAATACATCATTAAGGCCATCCCCCACAGCCTGCAGAACGCCATCGGCGGCGGCATCGGCATTTTCGTGGCGTATATCGGCCTTCTGAACGTGGGCATCATTAGCTTTGATTCCGGCGTTCCCGCCTTGGCCACCCTGGATCAGCCCGCTTTCTGGCTGTTCCTCATTGGCTTGGCTCTGATTATCGTGCTCCAGGTGCTCCACGTCAAAGGCGCCATCCTCATCGGCATCGTAGCCGCCACCCTGCTGGGCATTCCCATGGGCGTCACCTCTCCCCAGGATACCGTAAGCTTTACAGAAGCCTGCAAGGCCCTGCCCACCACGGTATTCGCCATCTTTAAGCCGGAAGGCCTTGTGAGCCTCTTTACAGACGCGGCGAAGCTGCCTCTGGCCCTGATTACTATTTTCTCCTTCAGCATCACCGACACCTTCGACACCATCGGCACCTTTATCGGCACCGGCCGCAAATCCGGCATCTTCAGCGCCGAGGACGAAAAAGCCATGGAAACCAACGCTGGCTTCAAATCCAAAATGGACAAGGCCCTCTTTGCTGACGCCACCGCTACTTCCATCGGCGCCCTGTTCGGCACCTCCAACACCACCACCTATGTGGAAAGCGCAGCCGGTATCGGCGCAGGCGGCCGCACCGGCCTGACCAGCGTTGTGGTAGCCATCTGCTTTGCTATCAGCGCCTTCCTGTCCACCTTTATCAGCGCCATCCCTTACGCCGCTACGGCTCCCGCCCTGGTCATCGTCGGCATTATGATGCTGTCCAGCTTTAAGGAAATCAACTGGACCGATTTCTCCGACGCGGTTCCCGCCTTCTTTGCCGGCCTGTTTATGGCTCTGTGCTACAGCATCTCCTACGGCATCGGCTTCGGCTTTATCACCTACTGCCTGGTCAAAGTCTGCAAGAAGCAGGCCAAAGAAATCCATCCCATTCTGTGGGTAGTCACCGGCCTGTTTATCTTAAACTTTGTCGTGTTGGCCCTGATTTAACGGACCTCAAATGATTCCATAAAAAATCCCCTGTTTCCAAACCAAATGGCAGGAAACAGGGGATTTTTGTGATTCAATTAGAACTCCGTAGAACGCTTGTAGATGACTTGAGGCTGGATATACACCACTTCATGGAAGCTGATGGGGGATTCCAGCTGCCGCAGCAGCTGCTGGGCCAGGCGTTTGCCCAAGTCGGCGGTTTCCACCGCAACGGTGGTCAGCTCCGAAGCCGTCAGGATGGACGCCTTAATATTGTCGTACCCGGAAACCGCCAGGTCCTCCGGGACAGACAGCCCCCGTTCCCGCAGGCAGCTGATGACCGTATAAGCTGTAACGTCATTAGCGCAGACAAAACCTTCCGGAAGTTCTGTCAGGGAATCCACGAACTGCCGCACTTCGTCCTGGAAGTAAAAGTGCCCGCGTTTGCTGTCAGTCAGGCAGAAATCCGGCCGTATCGGGATCTCGTGGGCGCGGCAGGCGCTTTCAAAGCCCCGGTACCGGTCGTACATGGTCTGGGCATAGGTAATATCCCCAATAAAGCCCAGGGCTTTCCGGCCCCGCCGGATAATAGATTCCGTAATGCTGCGGATCACACGTTCCCCTTCCAGCAGGACCACGTCCGCCGCCAGCCCTTCCTGAAATTTATCCGGCGTAATATCCAAAAAGACAACTGGGATGCCGGAATTGGAAAGGGCGGAAATGGCGGCGTTGTTGTACACGTTGATGACAATAATGCCGCAGACACTGTGGTCCAGGATGCTTTTGGGCATGGAGAAATTGGTTTCCTCCGTCCGGGTAATAAAGTGGTAAACAAAGTTGTAGCCCTTGGAGGAGACTTCGTTGGCAATCCCGTTGATGATTTTCAGCCAGAAATCGGAAAAATCCGGTTCGGTGGCGATCACGGCGATATTGTTGCGCACAATAGGATTGCTGTTGTCTGTCTGATGAGCCAGCCGGAGGATGTCCCGGTTGATTTTTTTATAGTCATATTCAACCAGCTTCCGTGCTACCCGCCTTCTGGTATCTTCGGAAACGCCTTCCTTGTTGTTGATGACTTTGGAAACGGTAATCCGGGACACATTCAGCTCATCCGCGATTTGCTGCAGTGAGATTTTAGGCTTTTGTTCCATGATCTCCTCCTTTCTTCCCTGGATTGGGAGCCCCGGGAGCTGCCCGGGGCCGTATATTTTTTTGTTTATTTAGTCAGACGGAAGGTTTTGATTTCATAAGGCTTTACAGTAAAGGTAAAGCTGTGGCCGTCGGTGGGGATTTCCGCTTCGGGGTTCTCCATCAGGTCGCAGTCCTCCACCTTGGAGAAGGCGTCTGCCAGCTTCACAGTCACTTCTGTGCGCCGGTTCTGGAACTCGTAGAGACGGATAATGGTGCTGTCGCTGTCCTCGGCCTTCTTGACGGTTTCCAGGGCCACGTTTTCCGCGGACACATCCACATAGCTGTGAGGCAGTCCCTGACCCTTAGAGGCGGCCACAGCCGCACGGACGGGGATGTTCAGGGCGTAGGCTGCCTGGGGGACATTTCCTTCCCGCCAGCCGCCCATGTGAGGCAGCAGGGCGTAAGTGAAGGTGTGCTCCTCCTGGTCGGTGACCGGGTTGGGGACAATGCCGGATTTCAAGAGGGTTAGGGTCATATGGCCTTCCCGGATGGAGTGGCCGTATTTGCAGTCGTTGAGGATAGCTACGCCGTAGCCGCCTTCGGACAGGTCGGCCCACTTGTGGGCGCAGACCTCGAACTTGGCCACATCCCACATGGTGTTTGCGTGGGTGGGGCGGCTCAGGTTGCCGAACTGGATGTCGTAGGTGGCTTCGTTGGCGTTGACGTCCACGTCAAACTCCGCTTTTAACAGGACCTGATGCTGCTTCCAGTCCACCCAGGTGTCGAACTCGATGTTCCGGCTGTCCGCATAGAAGTGGATATTCTGGACAATAGCGGAGTGGAGGAATTTCCGCTCGATCCGCAAAGTGGCGCGGACGGGGCCTTTCTCGATCCATTCCATGGACTGGACGTCGTCCACCAGCCAGGATTTCTCCGGGTAGTAGATTTCAATGTCCCAGTTGTCGTAGTTGATGGGCTTGTCCTCATAAGCCTTCAGGACATTGCCCAGCTTGCCGGGTTTCAGGACCTGACGGTTGGCCTCTTTGTCAAAAATGGAGGTGAAGAAGCCTTTTTCGTTCCAGGTGATGTCGTAGAAGGGAGTCTGGATGCCGTTTTCCGTAAAGACAAAGGGAGAAGTTTCCCCTTTGGCCTTGGCGGGGGTGAAGGCCTTCCAGCCTTTGGCGGGAACATTGGCCACCCGGCAAACGGCGCCATCGGCGGTTTTCTGGACAGGATACACATTGCCGCATTCGTCCTGTAAGGATTCCGCCTCAAAGGGCACGGAGATCACAGCGTCCCGGGTGAAGGGGGCGGCGTTAAAGACCACCAGGCTGCCTTCCGGCGCGCCGGAATGGTCGGCCAGCAGCTGGACGCGGTTTTCAATGAGGTTTCCGGCCCGTTTCAGCAGGTCCTCATATTCCACCTTGGTGACCTCGTACACGTCGTGGATGGAGGAACCGGGCAGGATGTCGTGGAACTGGTTCAAGAGGATGGTTTCCCAGCTCTTGTAGATCTCCTCAGCGGGGTATTCCACCCCCAGGTCCCTGGCCCAGTTGGCGAAGAATTCCGCTTCCTGCCACATGAGCTCGGATTTCCGGTTGCCTTTTTTGTTCCGGGCCATAGAGGTGTAGGTGCCCCGGTGGTATTCCAGGTACAATTCGCCGACCCAGCGGGGGAGTTTTTCGTTTTTGCCGCAGGTTTCAAACAGCTCGTCGAAATATTTCCGGGAAGTTTCCCAGCGGACCTTGGGCGCGCCGGTAATGCCCTTGGAAAGGCGCTCCGCATTTTCCGCCATGGGCCGGGTGGTTCCGCCGCCGCCGTCGCCGTAGCCGCAGGACAGGAGGACGTCGTTTGCGAATTCTTTCTGCTGGTAGCGCTCCCAGGCCCGGATGACAGAGGTGGCGTTCAGGTAGCCGTTATAGGTGGTGTAGTGGCTGTCCTTGGCCTGGTGGGCGTCCTGGGTGGTAATCAGGTGAGTGAACACCTCGCTGCCGTCAATGCCCTTCCACCAGAAGGTATCCATGGGCAGCTTGTTAAACTGGTTCCAGGCGATTTTTGTGGTCATGAAGTAGTCGATGCCGGATTTTTTCATAATCTGGGGCAGAGCCGCAGAATAGCCGAACACGTCCGGCAGCCAGAGGATCTTGTTGTCCTTGCCGAATTCTTCTTTGAAGAACCGTTTGCCGTGGAGGAACTGGCGCACCATGCTTTCGCCGGAAATCAGGTTGCAGTCGGCTTCCAGCCACATGCCGCCTTCCACTTCCCAGCGGCCTTCGGCTACCCGCTCTTTGATGCGCTCAAACAAGTCGGGATAACGCTCTTTAACGAAGGCGTAAAGCTGGGGCTGGCTGGACATGAATTTGTAATTGGGGTACTCGTCCATGAGCTTCAGGACGGTAGAGAAGGAACGGGCCGCTTTTTCCCGGGTCTGGGAAACGGTCCACCACCAGGCCACGTCAATGTGGGTGTGGCCGATGCAGGTGGCAATCACCTCGTCGTGGCCAGCCAGTTCCGTGTAGATTTTCTGCTCCACATATTCGTTGGCGGCGTCAATGGAAGCGTAAAATTCCGGGCTGTAAGGCTCCCGCAGGTCGATGAGGTTGATGGTTTCGTTCAGGGCTTTTTCCAGGGCAATGCGGCTCATGTTGTCCTTTTCCAGCCAGCCGACGATCTCGTTGGGAATGGTCAGGTTGTAATAAAGCCGGTCGATTTCCGGGTTCCGCTCCATGAAGGCGGCTTTCAGCTCCAGATTGAAGTCCTCGCCCACATGCTCGTGGGTGTCCCGGCCGGTATAAGCCTGCAAATCCAGGCGGTAGGTTTCGCCTGCCTTGGCGCAGCGGGTCACCAGGACTTCCCGGTGGTTGATGTCAACGCCCTGGATGGGCTTTTCGTTCAAAAACAGCAGGAACTGGGGGTTTACAGCGTCCCAGTACACCCGGTCGGTGCAGAAGTAAAGCCACAGGGGTTTGCCGTCAAAGCTTTCCGGCACGGTAAGCTCCGTCCGGAACCAATAATGCTCGTCCGGGCCGGCCCAGGTGTCGGTTTCGCAGTGGAAGGGGGCATAGGGGACGTCCGCGCCGTCCGCTTCGGCGGGATTCACATAAAACCCCTTTTTATATTCAAACGTGTTGATGGGGCAGTTCTGGACGGTAATCAAGCCGGCCAGCTCATTGGTAATCACATCAACACGCTCTTTTGCAAAAATCATAGATACGCCTCTTTTCTTCATAAATTTCGCCCTTGCTATAAAAATGCCGTTTGGGGCAAAATCGAAAATTTTTCGAAAATCTTTTTCGGAATATTAGGTAAAACAACCAAAACCACCGGGCCGCACAACCAGCGCGGTCCGATGGTTTTGAAACATCCTTATTACAGGCTGTTTTTCTTCAGCCAATCCAGGACCTCGTCCACTTTTGTGAATGCCAAACCTGTCACGGTATCCGCACAGCCGTAGTAAATTGCAATCCGGCCGGTTGCCGCGTCGGTCAGCGCTGCGCAGGGGAAGGTCACGTTGGGGACATCGCCTACGCACTCGTAATCCATCTGGGGGGAAATGAGGTACGGGCGGGAACGGTAAAGCACCTTGGTGGGATCGTCAAGATCCAGCAAAGCCGCGCCAAAGCTGTAAACGTAGCCGTTGCAGCTGGTCAGAACGCCGTGGTAGAACAGCAGCCAGCCCTCATCGGTCTCAATGGGAGCCGGGCCGGGGCCGATTTTGGTGCACTGCCAGGCGGATTCCTCAAAGGGGGAAGTGCCCATGACATAGCGGTGGCGTCCCCAGTAAACCAGGTCGGGGCTTTCGCTCAGGTAAATATCGCCGAAAGCGGTGTGGCCGGTGTCGCTGGGACGGGAAAGCATCACATACTTGCCGTTGATCTTCCGCGGGAACAGAACGCCGTTGCGGTTATAAGGCAGGAAGGCGTTTTCCAGCTGGTAGAACTTCTTAAAGTCATAGGTATAACCCAGGCCGATCGTCGGGCCATGATAGCCGTTGCACCAGCAGATGAAATACCGGTCGTCAAATTTCAGCACACGAGCGTCGTAGCGGTACTGGACCTTCAGGATTTCATCCGGGATTCCGTCGCCCTCAAATACCAAAGGCTCGTCCTCGATTTCCCAGTGGATGCCGTCTTTGCTGAAACCGGCAAAGAGGTTCATCCGGCGGGCGCGGTCATCGCAGCGGAAAACGCCGGCGTAACCATCGCCAAAGGGGACTGCGGCGGAATTGAAAATGCTGTTGGAGTTTTTCTGCTCATCCCGGCGGATAATGGGATTTGCGGAATAACGCCACATCACATCTTTACAGCCTGCGGGTTTTTCTTCCCAGGGAATATTGGGGAGGGCTTCACCAATAATTTTTGCCATATTACTACCTCATTTCATGCAGAATATTCCCATCTATTATACACGTTTTTCCTGTGTTTGTACAGGAGAGAAAATGAAAAATTTCCATGAAGAACAAGGGCCGTTTGGGAACGGCCCCGTCCTTTCGAATGCTTATTCAGCAGTCTTAGAAGCCATGAATTCTTCCAGCTGACGCTGCATTTCGTCCTGAACGGTCTGCAGGCCGGCCGCATCCATCGCCGCATAGTACTCGGGAACAGCAGTTTCCGGGTCGCGGGCGCCGGTGATGATTTCAGGCGCATACTGAGCGTACAGAGCCTGGCAAGCCGCCAGTTCCGTTGCCACAGGAGCGGAATCGAACATGAAGCCCAGGTAAGGAGATTCAGCAGAACCCTCTACCCAATCCTGCACCTGAGTCCACTGGTCGGCAGTGTTGGGGGTAATGGGGGACATGGTGAAGAAGGTGGCCTGAGAATAGGTGGCGGGGCCGTAGTCAGACTGTTTCACTTCATCGCGGGTGATGGTGCCGTCGCCGTTGTCGGTCCAGTGGGTACCTTCCACGCCGTAAGCCAGCATGTTCCGCATGGTGGAATCCAAGTTGCAGAGTTCCAGATATTTCAGGGATTCTACAATGTGCTCGGAAGAAGAGGAAATGGCGTTCAAAGAACCCTGTACGGTCCAGGTGGTGTACATGGGGCCTTCGCCTACGTTCATGACAACCTCACGGCCGGCAGACAGAGAGTAACCAGCTTCCGCGCCGGGATAAGCCTGAGCGAAGAACACGGTTTTCGCAGTAGGCGCAGCGGTGGCGGTGGAGGCGTCAGGATTGATGATGCCGTCGTTGTACCACTTGTGGAGCAGCTTCAGGTTTTCCATAACGTCGGGCTGTTCCAGGATACGGATGATCTGGCCGTCGGCCTTTTCAATGTTGGCGCCCAGGAAGACGTTGTCAACGTTCAGGTCATAGGTATCAACAGGAGCGTATCCGTTTAAGCCAGTGTTGGTCAGGTACAGGGCATATTGGCCGATAGCGCTGTCCGCAGTGCCGTTATTAATGGCATCCTGAACAGTGTACAGCCAGGGATCCAGGGTGGCAAAAGAATTGATTTCTTCATAAGGAATGCTCAGAGCGTCTACAGTGGGTTTATCCCAGCACCAATAGTTAGTGCAGGAAGAATCCTTGTAGGTGGGGATGGCGTAAATGTGTCCTTTGTAGGTAACGCCTTCCCACAGGGAATCGGGAGTAAACTCTTTCAGATCCGGAACTTCGTCCAGGTAATCCTCCAAAGCGGCCAAACGTCCTGTTTCAGCGGGCTGGGTGTAAACGGTGCTGCCGTTTAAGAACATAATGTCAAAGTATTCGCCGCCCTGGATCATGGCTTTCATACGGTCGCCGTAAATACCCCAGTCCAGATAGGTGTAATCACAGGTGACATTGATTTTTTCCTTGGAGTATTCGTTCATCGCGTCAGTGACCATCTGAAGGTCATTGGGCTGCGGGCCGATCTGGATCCAGGAAAGGTTGACGGTTTCGCCGGAAGCCGCTGCAGAGCTTTCTTCTGCGGTGCTTTCGGTAGAAGTTTCACTTCCGGTGCTGGCCGCATCGGAAGAAGTAGTGTCATCGCCGCTGCATCCGGCCAGGCTCATGGAAACAGAAGCGGCAGCCAGGATAGCTGCGAGGATTTTTGCCTTGTTTTTCATTAGGAAGCCTCCCAAATAATATTTGCGGCAATGGCAATGGGAAAAGTCCCATTGCCATCCCGTATTTGCGATAAAGAAAGTAGAATAAAGGAATGAAATGATCTTACTTGCCCAGATACTCGTTGATCTGTTTCTGCAGTTCCGCCTCAATGTCTTTCAGGCCGGCTTCTTCCAGCTTGGCGTACATTTCGGGGATGGCGACGTTGGGATCAACAGAACCGGTGTAGATGTTGTAGTCGTAGGACTGGCAGACAACGGTGCAGGCAGAGATCTGGTTCTCAACAGAAGATTTGTCAAAGTTGAAGCCCATGAGGACGGATACTTCGCCGGTTTCGTTCCAAGCCTCCAGGTCGGGGCTGTACATGGTGGCGGGGTTAGGAGCCTCGGGGTACATGGTCATGAAGGTAGCCTGGGCGTAACCAGCCGGAGCGTAGTCGTTTTTCTTGACCTCATCTCTGGTGATGGTGCCGTCGTCGTTCTTGGTGTAGTGGGTGCCTTCGATGCCGTAAACCAGGGTGTTGCGCATATACTCGTCGGTGTTGACCAGCTCCAGGTATTTCAGAGCTTCCACCTGGTGATCAGAGGAAGAGGAGATGGAGTTGATGGAGCCCTGGATGGTGCCGTTGGACCAGACGGGGCCGCCCCAAGGTTCAATAACTACCGGCACGCCGCGCTGGTTGCCCCAGCCCACTTCCGCGCCGGGGAAGCCCTGAGCAGAGCCGACGATAACATAGGTGGGAGCCTCAGTAACGGTAGCAGCATCGGGGTTGATGATGCCGTCCTGGTACCACTCGTACAGGGTCTGGTAGGTTTCCATCATCTCAGGCTGTTCCATGATGCGGACAACGGTGGCGGTTTCGTCGTCGTAGCGGACGCCGATGTGGCCGGCAGCGGAAGCGTCATAGTTCATGAACTGGCCGTTGATGCCGTCCCGGATCATATAAAACGCATATTTGCTGGTGGTGATGTTGCCGGCGTTGATCTCGTCCTGGATCTGGCGGATATAGGGATCCATTTCTTTTACAGTGTGCAGATCCTGATAGGGGATGCTGTAATCTTCAACAATGTTGTTGTCCCATACCCAGTACTGAGTCTGGGTGTTGTCCTTGTAGGTGGGGACGCCGTAGATTGCGTCTTTGTAGGTAACGCCTTCCCAGCAAAGCTCCGGAATGAACTCTTTCAGGTCGGGAGTTTCAGCCAGCAGGTCGTCCAGGGCTGCAAACCGGCCCAGGTCGATGGCGGAGGTGTAGACGTCGCCGTTGTTGAACATGATGTCAAAATTTTCGCCGCCCTGGAGCATTGCTTTGACGCGTTCGCCCCAAACGCCCCAGTCCAGATAGGTGAATTCGCAGGTGACGCCGATTTTCTCAGAAGAATACTCGTTCAGGGCATCGGTTACCATGTCCAGGTCGTTGGGCTGGCCGCCGATCTGAATCCAGGAAAGGTTTACAACTTCGCCGGAAGCCGCGCTGCCGCTTTCGCTGGTAGAGGTTTCACCGGAAGCCGCGCCGCCAGTGGAAGAAGTACCAGTATCACTGCTGCAGGAAGCAAAGCTGGCCATGGTGGCGGCCATTGCAGCAAGCAGGGCGATAACTTTCAGACTTTTTTTCATTGAAAAATCCTCCTTATGCATAAACGCATATTGACAGTTGTTTTGCTGATGATTCAGCGTTATATTGACAGGAAAATCCTGAAAATATTGAGATTAACCTTTTACAGCGCCGATGGTCAGACCGGAAACAAAGTATTTCTGGAAGAAGGGGTAAGCGCAGGCGATGGGGAAGATGATAACGACAGCCATGGCCATCCGCATGGATTCACGAGGCATGGAGGCCGCGTATTCGGCAGCGGAAACGCCCATGGTGGTAGCGTTCTGGGCCAGGAATTCGATGTTCTTTTCCACGCTCATCAGAACGGCCTGGAGGGAGAACAGGTTCTTGTCGTTGATGTACATCAGGGACAGCCACCAGTCGTTCCAGTAAGCGAAGGTCAGGAACAGGCCGATTGTAGCCAGAACCGGCAGGGAGATGGGCAGCACGATCTGGAAGAAGATCTGGAGCTGCGGCGCGCCGTCGATTTTGGCGGATTCAATGATGGAGTCCGGGACAGTGGTCCGGAAGAAGGTTTTACAGATAACAACGTTGAAGGAAGATACCGCCATAGGCAGAATCAATACCCACAGAGAGTTGTTGATGTGCAGAACGGTGGTGTACACGTTGTAGGTTGCAACCAGACCGCCGCTGAAGATCATGGGGATGAATACCACCCAGGTTAGGAAACCTTTCAGCTTAAAGTTAGGCCGGGACAGGCAGTAGCCCATAGTGGTTGTCAGGAACAGGCCCAGCACGGTGCCGCCAACGGTAACAACGATGGAAACCAGCAGCGCGCGGCCGATCATTTCCCGGTTGTTCCACAGATACCGGTACGCATCCAGGGACCATTCCTGGGGGGTGAAGGAATACCCGATCTGCTGGATACTGGTGTCGCTGGAGAACGAAATGATTACGACGAAAATTACAGGGATAATACAGATCAGCGCAAGCAGTGCAAACAGCGCGGTGAACAGTGCATTGGTAACAGGATGCACCCGATTAAACTTTTCAATGCCTTCCAATTGTTTTTTAGCCATAGGGATTCCTCCTTTCTTAAATAATTGCGCTGTCCGCGTCGATCTTGCTGATAATGAAGTTGCTGAGCAGGATCAGGATACAGCCTACGACAGACTGCAGGAATGCCGCCGCAGAAGACATGTTGGGGGAGAACTGGGTTTTCAGCGCATTGTAGATGTAAACGTCGATGGTGTTGGTGACAGGAGTCAGGGAAGCGGACGCTTTGGGAACCTGATAGAACAGACCGAAGTCGGAACGGACCAGGCTGCCGATGTTCAGGATGAACATCATGATAATGATGTTTTTCAGGTGAGGCAGGGTAATGTAACGGGTCTGCTGCCATTTGGTGGCGCCGTCGATAAGGGCTGCCTCGTACATGGTGGCGTCGATGCCGGTGATGGTGGCCAGGTAAACAACCATGCCATAGCCCATGCCTTTCCAGGTGTTCAGGAAGATTAAGAACGCCGGCCAGTATTTGGGTTCCATGTACCAGTTGACAGTCTCATAGCCCAGGCTTTCCAGGATCTTGTTGATCAGGCCGTTATCGGGGCTTAAGAAAGCGAATACGAAGTAGGTTACAACAACCCAGGACATAAAGTAGGGGAAGAACATGCAGGTCTGGCAGATTTTTCCGTACCGCTTGCTGTACAGCTGGCTCATAAGCAGCGCCAGGGTTACCGGTACCAAAATCCCCAGGATCTGGAAAACAATGTTGTACAACAGGGTCAGTTTAATAACGTTCCACATACCGCCTGTTTGGAACAAGAACTTAAAGTTGTCAAAGCCGGCATTGTCACTCAGCAGCAAATTGTAGAAAAAGCTGCGGTCGGGGGCTGTCACCTTGTAGTCCTTGAACGCCATGACGATACCGAACATTGGCAGGAAGGAAAACAGGATGTACCAAACTGTTGTGGGCAGCGACAGAAGCGTAAGCTCTGTATCATCGCGTGTCCAGCTGAATTTCCGTTTTTTCTTCTGGGCCTGAGCCGCCATAATATCACTCCATCTCCTAAAATTTTTGAAGGGCAAAGTTCTAAGACGTGAAATGTAAAGCAAATTTTTCCCGTTTACAAAAAAATTGCAATTATTTCGATCCCGGAACAACCCCTTCCGTTTGCTTTATCTTTATAATACCACAACTTTACTAAAAAGACAAGATGTTTTCAAAAAAAATACCAATAAATCTTTAACTTCTCTGTCTAAGCTTCATCAATTTTGAAAAAAAGACATTTTGCTACATTTTATCACATCAACTTTACATTATAAAAAATCTGTGAACGGATTCCAACGGGGTTTCTCTGCTTTTATGCACTGTATGCATAAATCCGCGCGGCGGTTTTTTGCTTTTATTTGTGCAGTATGGGTTTCAATTTTTGTTTTGTAAACAGGACTGAAGGGGAGATGTTACGTTTTCCAATTTTTTCTTTTGCTTTTTCACCCAAATATTCTCCCCAATATTTTGTTGTTTTCTCTATTGCGGGATCCTGGAAAATCATGTATAATGAAAACGATTACAAGGCTGCTTGTAAGCCTGAAATTTTGGCAAAGCGAGGTTTTTATAATGGAATATGGTCTGCAAATGTACAGTCTGCGGGATATTACCGGCCAGGACCTGAAGGGAGCTTTGAAAAAGGTCAGCGAAATCGGCTATAAGGGCGTGGAATTTGCCGGCTTCTTCGGCCATCCTGCTGAGGAAGTCAAAGGCTGGCTGGATGAGTACGGCTTAAAGGTCACCGGCACCCATACTGGCTACAACCTTTTGACGGATGATTTCGATGGGACGGTAGCCTACCATAAAGCCATTGGCTGCGACACCCTGATTATCCCCGGCGCGGACACCTCCTGCGCCAAGGCGATGGATGAACTGGTGGAGAACCTGAACAAATGGCAGCCCCTGCTTGAAAAGGAAGGAATTTCCCTCCAGTATCACAACCACCACAGCGAGTTCCTGCCCAACAAAGACGGCCAGATCCCCATGGAGGAAATGGCCAAGCGCACCAATATCAAGTTTGAGATCGACACTTACTGGGCGTTTGCGGCGAAACGGGATCCCCTGGAAGTGATTACCCGCCTGAAAGACCGGATTTCCTTCATTCATTTGAAGGACGGAAACGGCGGACATACCGGGTATTCTTTGGGAATGGGTTCCGCGCCGGTGAAAGCGGTTTGGGAACGGGCCAAGGAACTGGGCTTTTATATGGTAGTGGAAAGCGAGGGCTGCGAGCCGGACGGCGTCAGCGAAGTTACCCGCTGCTTCGAGTACCTGAAATCTCTGGGCGAATAATTCTTAAAAATATCGGAAAAAGCCTTTCCTGCAAGGAAGGGCTTTTTTGCGGCCGGAGAAAAATTTAGGATTTTTGCGTTAAGCTGTCAAGATTTTTCATTCCTTCTGCAAAGCGGTTTACGGGAAGGGGGAAAATTGCTATAATATAGAAAATATCTCCTGGAAATCTGACAATAAATCCGAAAGGAAGAACGAAAATGAAAGAAACTTTAAAAATAGGCGTCATCGGCCTTGGCGGCCGCGGGTACGACTTGATGGCCAACGTAATGCTGCCCCGGCCGGAAATTAATGTTATCGCCGTCTGCGACCTTTACGAGGACCGCCGGCAGAAAGCTGCCGATAAGGTAAAACAGGAACGGGGGATAGAGCCTCTCTGCACCGCTGATTACAGGGAAGTCCTGGCCATCGGGGAACTGGACGCTGTCATTATCTCGGCGTCCTGGGCCGACCACCTGCCCATTGCCATTGCCGCCATGAAAGCCGGAAAATATGTGGGCTGCGAGGTTGGCGGCGCTTATTCCTTGGACGAGTGCTGGGAACTGGTCCGCACCTATGAGGAAACCGGCGTCCCCTGCATGCTCATGGAGAACTGCTGCTACGACCGGGACGAGCTGATGGTCCTCAACATGGTGAAACAGGGCCTCTTCGGCGAGATTGTCCACTGCCAGGGCGGCTACCGCCACGACCTGCGGGATGAAGTGGCTTACGGCCGGGAAAACCGCCACTACCGCCTGGTGAACTACCAGAACCGCAACTGCGAAAACTATCCCACCCACGAGCTTGGCCCCATTGCTAAGGTGCTGAACATCAACCGGGGCAACCGGATGGTGTCTTTAGTCTCTGTGGCTTCCAAAGCCGCTGGGCTGCATGAGTTCCTGATGAAGGAAAAAGGGCCGGAATACGACCTGAGCAGCTTTAACTTCGCCCAGGGGGATGTGGTGACCACCATCATTAAATGCGCCCACGGCGAAACCATCACCCTGACTCTGGACACCACTTTGCCCCGGGCCTATTCCCGCGGTTTCCATATCCAGGGAACGAAGGGCATGTACATGGAGGACAACCGCAGCATTTTCCTGGACGGCGTCCATAACAAGTACGATTTCTGCTGGAAAGACCAGTGGAACAATGTGGAAGAGTACCGGGAGCAGTACGACCATCCCATCTGGAAAAAGTACTTAAGCGAGGGCGTCACCGGCGGCCATGGCGGCATTGACTGGCTGGTGTTCGGGGCCTTCTTTGACGCAGTGAAGAAGGGCACCCAGACCCCTATCGATGTGTACGATATGGCTGCCTGGATGAGCATTACTCCTCTGTCCGAGGCGTCCATAGCCATGGGCGGCGCGCCGGTTGCCATTCCTGATTTTACCAACGGCCGGTGGATCAACCGGGAACCTATTCAGGAAGGCCACTACTGCCTGGAAAAAATCTGCGAATAATTTTCAGATAACCAAAAAAAGGGACGGCTGCTCCGTCCCTTTCTTTTATTGCTTTTGATGTGTGCCGCCATGGTTCTCTTTTGCGGAGCGGCTGTTTTCAGCGTGACGCTTCATATGCCGCCGGTACAGAAGAATGGAAACAACGCTTAGGAAAACCATGCCGCCAAGGCTGACCAAAAAGAGGGGCGAGGACATATTTCCCAGGGAATCTCCCAAAAAGGTCCCGGCCAGCATGGCGGGCGTCATACCCAAAATCCCGCCCAGAAGGCTTGGCCAAAAAGGCTGTTTGCTGGCCCCCAGGTACATGCTCACCACATCCCCGGGCAGAAAGCCCAAAAGCCGGAGGATGCAGGAGAAAAACCAGGCGTTGTGCTGCTGGAAATCCCGAAGGCTGTGGGCCTTGGGATATTTTTGGAAAATATGCTCCACCAGCTCCGTCCCGGCCAGCCGCCCAAGGCCGTAAGGCAGGGTCAGCACCGCCGCCGTCCCCGCCAGGTTCACTAAGATGGCAAAGACAGGCGGGAACAGCAGGCCGCTGAGGGCGTAGATTACCAAAATTGGAAACACGATGGACAGGCTTTTTAGAGCAAACAAGCCCAACAGGGCCGCAGCCGCCGCCCAAGGCTGGGGTGGCATAACGGAAAGAAGAATATCCAACGAAAAATACCTTCTGTAATGAAAGGCAATGGCGGCAATAACGCCCACTGCGATTAGTGGCAGCCATTGCAGGAGCAGCCGCCCGGAATTTTTCAGTTTTTTCATTTGAAATCATCTCACAGCAGGGGATTTCTGTCTCTATTGTACCCCTTTTTTGCCGAAACTGCAAGGCCGGATTTGTGAACGTCTGGCGGCTGCGAAGAGAAAAAGTAAAAAAATAGGTATAACAGACGAAAAACCCGACTTCCTATTGGGAAGGCGGGTTTTATATTTAAAAGGAAAGCCGTATTATATGCCAATTATATCACATACATGTTTAAAAGTAAACATATTTTTATCGGATAAAATATGCAATAATAAAACATAGGAATTGATATATTGGAGGGTTGCTTCCATGGATGAACTGAAAATAACCAAAAAGACGGAACCAGTCATGTTTACAATACGAGTGGACAAATCCATTGTTGATTTTTATGATAACCTGTCCAGGGAAACCAAGCGCAGCCGGAATGAATTGATTGCTATGGCGTTGGAATTTGCAATGGATAAAATTAAGGTTGAATCGCTTCCCGAAAATCAGGAGAAACCGGCAGAAATGTAGGGGCGGGGTTTCCCCGCCCGCGTTTTACCATTGTCTTGGTTTTCTGCGGGCCGGGCGACCCGGCCCCTACAATCGATAGAATTAATCTTGCTGTTTCAAAGGTGATAGTATGATTGATGAAACGATAAAGCAATTGCGTATAAAGAATAACATGCCCCAAAGCCAGCTGGCCAAACGGCTTGGCGTTACCCGTTCCAGCGTCAACGCCTGGGAAATGGGGATTTCTGTTCCAACCACCCAATATCTGGTGGAATTATCTCTGATTTTTCAGGTATCCACAGATTATCTTCTGGGATTGGACAAAAAGGCCACCTTGGATATTTCCGGATTGACCCCAAAGGATATGGACGTTCTTTATCCGTTGGTTCAGCATTTGCGTTCTTTGAATCAAGAAAAAGAGGAATAAATTTGTAGGGGCGGGGTTTCCCCGCCCGCGTTTTACCATTGTCTTGGTTTTCTGCGGGCCGGGTAACCCGGCCCCTACAACACACCTGGACGCCGCAGCACAACAAAACCCCCGCCTGTTTTCCCAGGCGGGGGCTGTTTCTTGTTTGAGCAAATAGTCGGTGGCGAAACGGCTTCTCTTAACAGCAATTATTTGCTGGCTTCTTCGATGGCAACTGCGCAAGCAACGGTCATACCAACCATGGGGTTGTTGCCGGCGCCGATGAGGCCCATCATTTCTACGTGAGCCGGAACGGAAGAAGAACCGGCAAACTGGGCGTCGGAGTGCATACGGCCCATGGTGTCGGTCATGCCGTAAGAGGAGGGGCCGGCCGCCATGTTGTCGGGGTGCAGGGTACGGCCGGTGCCGCCGCCGGAGGCAACAGAGAAGTAGTGGAAGTTGTTTTCCACGCACCATTTCTTATAGGTGCCCGCAACGGGATGCTGGAACCGGGTGGGGTTGGTGGAGTTGCCGGTGATGGAAACGCCGACTTTCTCCAGCTTCATGATGGCAACGCCTTCGGGAACGTTATCCGCGCCATAGCATTTTACATCTGCACGGGGGCCGTCGGAGAAGGCTTTCTCGCTGACAACTTTGACTTCCTCGGTGTAGGGGTCAAACTCGGTTTCCACATAGGTGAAGCCGTTGATGCGGGAAATGATATAAGCCGCGTCTTTGCCCAGGCCGTTCAGGATAACCCGCAGGGGTTTTTTCCGGACTTTGTTGGCGTTCAGGGCGATTTTGATAGCGCCTTCCGCAGCCGCGAAGGACTCGTGGCCAGCTAAGAATGCGAAGCACTCGGTTTCTTCGCTCAAAAGCATTTTGCCCAAGTTGCCGTGGCCTAAGCCAACTTTGCGGTTTTCCGCAACGGAGCCGGGGATGCAGAAAGCCTGGAGGCCGATGCCGATAGCGGCGGCAGCGTCAGCAGCTTTGGTGCAGCCTTTCTTGATGGCGATAGCGGAGCCGACGGTGTAAGCCCATTTGGCGTTTTCAAAGCAGATGGGCTGGGTTTCCTGCACAATGGTGTAAGGGTCGATGCCCTTTTCCTCGCAGATGGTTTTGCACTCATCAATGGAGGAAATGCCGTATTCTTTCAGAACGCCGAGGATTTTCGCCTCGCGTCTCTCGTATCCTTCAAAAGTAGCCATTCTTCGTGCCCTCCTTATTCCTTGCGCGGGTCAATATACTTGACGGCGTCGGCAAATCTGCCGTAAGTGCCTTTGGACTTCTCGTATGCTTCGTTGGGTTCCATGCCCTTCTTAATGAAGTCGGTCATTTTGCCCAGGGAAACGAACTCGTAGCCGATAACCTGATCGTCTGCATCCAGAGCCATCCGGGTGCAGTAGCCTTCGGTCATTTCCAGGTAACGGACGCCTTTGGCTTTGGTGCCGTACATGGTGCCCACCATGGAACGGGCGCCTTTGCCCAGGTCTTCCATGCCTGCGCCGATAACCAGGCCGCCTTCAGAGAACGCAGACTGGGAGCGGCCGTAAACGATCTGGAGGAACAGTTCCCGCATAGCGGTGTTGATGGCGTCGCAGACCAGGTCGGTGTTCAGGGCTTCCAGAACGGTTTTGCCGGGCAGGATCTCCGCAGCCATAGCGGCGGAATGGGTCATGCCGGAGCAGCCGATGGTCTCAACGAGAGCTTCCTCGATGATGCCGTTTTTTACGTTCAGGGACAGTTTGCAGGCGCCCTGCTGAGGAGCGCACCAGCCCACGCCGTGGGTGTAAGCGGAAATATCCTTAATTTCTTTGGCCTCAACCCATTTGCCTTCTTCCGGGATGGGGGCGGGGCCGTGATGCGGGCCTTTGGCCACAACACACATCTCTTCTACTTCTTTCGAGTAATTCATAGTAGTACCTCCTTATATTGATCTGCTGGACTCCCGCAGACCGCGGACAAGCGGATATTCAAAAAATGTGCTGCCGCTATGGAGCAGCAGCACATAAACATTGCGTTTTATCCAGCTTTGCGCAGCGGCTTATGCCAGCTCTGCGAAGTATTTGATGGTGCGAACCATCTGGCTGGTGTAGGAGTTCTCGTTGTCGTACCAGGAAACAACCTGTACCTGATAGGTGTCGTCGTTGATCTTGGTAACCATGGTCTGGGTAGCGTCGAACAGAGAGCCGTAACGGATGCCGATAACGTCGGAAGAAACGATCTGATCCTCGTTGTAGCCGAAGGACTCGGAGGAAGCAGCTTTCATAGCGGCGTTGATAGCTTCTTTGGTAACGTCTTTGCCCTTAACGACAGCAACCAGGATGGTGGTGGAGCCAGTGGGGACAGGAACACGCTGAGCAGAGCCGATGAGCTTGCCGTTCAGCTCGGGGATAACCAGGCCGATGGCTTTGGCAGCGCCGGTGGAGTTGGGAACGATGTTGGAAGCGCCAGCGCGGGCACGGCGGAGATCGCCTTTGCGGTGCGGGCCGTCCAGGATCATCTGGTCGCCGGTGTAAGCATGAACGGTGGTCATGATGCCGCTTTCGATGGGGAACGCATCGTTTAACGCCTTCGCCATAGGAGCCAGGCAGTTGGTGGTGCAGGAAGCGGCAGAAATGATCTGGTCGTCCTTGGTCAGGGTCTTTTCGTTAACGCTGTAAACGATGGTCTTCAGGTCGTTGCCGGCAGGAGCAGAGATAACGACTTTCTTAGCGCCAGCGTTGATGTGAGCCATAGCTTTCTCTTTCTTGGTGTAGAAGCCGGTGCACTCCAGAACAACGTCAACGCCCAGTTCGCCCCAGGGGCACTCAGCAGCGTCTTTGATAGCGTAAATGGTGATCTTCTTGCCGTCAACGGTGATGGAGTTCTCATCAGAGGTAACGGTGTGGCCCTCGTAACGGCCCTGCGCGGTGTCGTATTTGAGAAGGTGGGCCAGCATCTCGGGGCTGGTCAGGTCGTTGATCGCAACGATTTCGTAGCCTTCAGCGCCAAACATCTGACGGAAAGCAAGACGGCCGATACGGCCAAAGCCATTGATTGCAACTTTAACTGCCATAGTCATAAACCTCCAAAAATTTTTCTACTCTTATTTTATACCAAAAATTCCAAAATGACAAGGGTTTGACAGAAAATTAACAGGATAATTCCAGTGAATTTTTTGTGAACATCCGCCGCACCTTTTGTGCGTTCTGTACAAACGGGCCAAACCGGCGCCGCGGCCGCCCAAGCTTTTTGCGTTTCCAGGAAAAATCGCCGGGAAAAGCGTTGCGGAGCAAAGTCCGGATGTGGTATACTAAAAGAAAACTGTCGAAAAGGGGGAGCCTGATGCGGTTCAAGCGGATCTATATTGAAATCAGCAACATCTGCAACTTAAACTGCCCGTTCTGCGTTAAAAGCAGCCGGCCGCCCCGTTCCATGAACGAGGAGGAGTTCCGGCACGTTGTCCGGGAAGTCAAGCCGTTTACCGATTATGTCTATTTCCACGTCAAAGGGGAGCCGCTGATGCACCCTCTGCTGGGGAAGTTTTTTGATATCTGCGAGGAAAACGATTTGCAGGTAAACCTGACCACCAACGGCAGCCTCCTTGCCAGAAAGCAGGATCTGCTGATGCAGAAAAACGCCCTGCGGCAGATCAATATTTCCCTTCACAGCTTCCCTTTCCGGAACGGTTCAAACGGCGAAGCCCCGGAGTTTTACAATGAGCTGGACCTGGCTGGGTTAGAAAGCTATGTGCAGACCGCCATTTCCTTTGCCCGGCGGTTTGCCAGGGAACGGAAGCGGTTTGCGGTGCTGCGGCTGTGGGCCTTGGGCAAGGGGAAGAAGCCGGATGAGGCGGCCGTGCGGATCATGGAGATGATTGAGGAAGCCTACCCGGAGGCGGCGCCTTTGGAGGAGAAAATGCTCCACCGGCCCAGCATGTGCCTGGAAAAAGGGGTGTTCTTAAGCTGGGAGGAGGAGTTCACCTGGCCGACCTTAAAATCCCCCTATGTGTCGGATACCGGCATCTGCTACGGCACCCGCAGCATGGTGGCGGTTTTGTGCGACGGGACAGTGGTGCCCTGCTGCCTGGACGCCAACGGGGAAGCCCCTTTGGGCAATATTTTTGAAGATTCCTTTGACAGCATTGTTGGCGGCGACTATTTCCGGCGGATTTCCAAGAATTTTGACAACCGCCATGTGACGCTGCCCCTCTGCCGCCACTGCACCTACCGGCTGCGGTTTGACAAGCTGGCCGGGGCGGCTTTCCAGGAAGGCGGCGGGCCGGAAGGGCCGTAAAAGGAATTTTACCTGCGAGGATGTGGAAACCATGAAAATTCAAGTTGTGGGCCTGGGGCTTATGGGCGGCTCGCTGTGCAAGGCCGTCCGCCGGTATACGGACCATACGGTGCTGGGCATGGATTTGGACGGAAAAACGCTGCAAAAGGCCCTGGAACAGGGGGCCATCCATGAAATCGGAACCATGGAAACCCTGCCGGAAGCGGATTTGGCCATAGTCTGCCTTTATCCGGAAGCGGCTGTCCGTTTCCTGCTGGACAACGGGGAGAAATTCCGGAAAGGAGGGCTTGTCTGCGACATCTGCGGCGTCAAGTCGGCGGTGGTAAAGGCGGTCAGCGGCCCCTTAAACCGGCTGGGGGTCCGCTTTGTGGGGTGCCATCCCATGGCCGGCCGGGAATTTTCCGGCTTTGATTACGCCCAGGCCGACCTTTTCGACGGGGCCAGCTTTATCCTGACGCCGGATGAACAGACCGACCCCTCCGCCGTGGCGGAATTGGAAACCTTTGCCCGGTCCATCGGCTTTGGGCAGACGGTGACGGCCTCCCCGGAGGAACACGACCGGATCATCGCCGCCACCTCCCAGCTGGCCCACGTGGTGTCCAACGCCTATATGAAAAGCCCCACCCTCCAAAAGGAGGCTGGGTTCAGCGCAGGCAGCTATCTGGATCTGACCCGGGTGGCCAAGCTCAACGAGGAAATGTGGACCTCCCTCTTTTTGTTAAACCGGGAGGCGCTGCTCTATGAGGTGGACACCATCATGGAGCATTTGAGCCAGTACCGGGACGCCCTGAACCGGCAGGACGCGCCGTACCTGCGGGAGCTGTTAAAGGAAGGAAGGCTATTAAAGGAAGCGGATTCCCGTCTGCGAAAGGAGAAAAGCTGACTTACCCCAAAACATTTTCAGAACAAAAGTCTCACAGGGTTTCTGTGGGGCTATATTTATAGAGGAAGATAAAAGTTTTCGTCCACCTTTTTTAAAAGGTGGTGGTTTCCAAAGGCAAAGCCTTTGGTCGCCCATCGCAATGGGCGAAATTCCCAAGATAAAAAAGCGCAGAAAAAAGTTTGAAAAATCCACGCCTGGGATTTGTCAAACGGCGTAAGCCGTCCGACTGTACCCGAAGCGTTCTCTGCCAAACAATCCAGTGAATTGTTTGGCACGGTAGATTTTGCCGATTTATTTTAGGGAACCCCGCCGCTTAATAAGCGGAAGATAGGGTTCCCTAAAATATTAAATGTATTATCCAAAATTTGATGCTTTGCTGACGCAAATGTACCGTGGAGAAAATCTTAGGAAATTCTAAACCGTCATTTTGCTCTGCAAAATGACGGCGGCGGGTCATCGCCGGGCGGCTTGCGAGCCGCCTCTTATTTTTATGTTCGCGGCCGAGCCGCGAAAAGATAAGGTTTCGCTTTCTGCGGAAAGCGAGGAAGGGCTTTGCCCTTTCCAATCCCACCAACTTTTGAAAAAGTTGGACCAAAACTTTTATTGTTCCCTCCACTTCCCGTGGTTCCCCGGCGCAGGCTCCCCGGCCCGGGCAAGCTCTTCCTTTGTAATGTCCCGGCGTTTGAGCCGGACGGCCACGGTTTCCCGGAACAGGGTATAGGCCACCGACGCCAGCGGAATGCCCGCCAGCATCCCCAGGACGCCGAAAAGGCTCCCGCCCGCCGTAACCGCCAGCAGTACCCAGATCCCCGGCAGGCCGATGGAGTCCCCCACAACCCGGGGATAGAGGAAATTGCTTTCCACCTGCTGCAAAACCAGAATGAAGGCCACAAACCAAATTGCGGTAACCGGCCGCTCCATCAGGAGGATCAAGGCCCCTGCCGCTGTGCCGAATACGGCCCCGAAAATGGGAATCAGGGCCGTCACCCCGATCATGGCAGAAATCAGGGGCGCGTAGGGCATTTGCAGCAGGGCCATGCCCAAGAAGCAGAATGCCCCCAGCAAAAACGCCTCGGTCAGCTGGCCCGCCGCGAATTTCCGGAAGGTTTCTGTGGTGAGCCGCCCCACCCGGGACAGTTTCCGGGCCTTGTCCCGGGGCAGGAAAGCGAACAGCACCCCTTTGCAGGAAAGGCAGAGGGCTTCTTTTTTTGCCAGCAGGTAAATGGAAAAGACGACGCCTGCCAGGAGGTTCACTGTCCCCTGGAAAAGGTTTGCCGCCATGTTGACGGTGGAATCCACCATTTCCGGCCCGGTTTTTTGGCGCTGTTCCATCCATTGGCTTACGGCCTCCCAGGCGTTTTGGGTGAAATCCGCCGCCCAAGGCCCCAGCTTCTGAGCAGTCCGGTGGGTCCATGCCTCCGCCTGGGCAAGGTACCCGGGGAGGTTTTCCAGCAGAACCCCGGCGCTTTTTTTCAGCTGGGGGATAATGAGGAACAGCAGGACGCACAGCACCCCCGCCGCCAGCAGGTATGTGACGGTGATGGAAACCCACCGCTTGACCTTCCGGCCGGCAAAAAACCGCTCCTCCAGAAACCGGAGGGGGACGTTTAAGACAAAGGCGATCCCCAGTCCCGCCCCAAAGGGGAGAAAAGCCTCGCCGATTTTCCCCAGAGCTTTCCCTGCTAAATTCGGGTTCCAAATGGCCCAGACTGCCGCCGCGGCCAACAGGGCGGCAGCCCACCGCCAGCGTTTTTTTTGAAATTCCGGCCCCATACTGCCCTCCCTTTTGAAATCAGCCGCCAAAATGGCATTCCAGGTTCAGGTTTGGAATGGAAAGGGTCAGCAGGGACTGGTTTTTCTGATCCAAAGTCAGGGTGAATTCCCCGGCCTCCGTTTCGCCGCTGACGGTAATGGCGGATCCCTCCGTCCCAATGGTAATGCCGTTTGGCTGGGCGGCCTTGTTGACGGCGGCCACAATGGATTTGGTGACGGCGCTGTCCAAAACGTCCTCGCTGTCCGCCTCAATGTGCAGGCCTAAGTAGGAAAGGCCGATTTTTTCGTCGTCCATGGTGACGACCATGCCGTTTAAGGCCGCCGGTTCGTGAAAGGTAAAGGAAAATACGCCGTCCTCGGTTTTGTTTAGATCCGCCGTAGCCGAAATGCCGCCCATTTGGATGTCGGCCACCGCGTCAAAGGGCCGGCTTACCGCCGCGGAAACCTCCTCCGGGCTGGGAGGAGCCGCTTCTCCCTGGCCGCAGCCGGAAAAAAGCGCCGCGGCCAAAAGGAATGCCGCCAGTTTGGAAAACAGTTTGTGGTTCATAGTACCCTCCGTCCTTTTACCATTACTGTTTCAGTATATGCCAAACCGGCGGCGGTATACCTTATCCGGACAGAAGATCCGCCCGCAGGTTTGCAAGGATCTTTTTCTCCCGGCGGGAAACCTGCACCTGGGTCATGCCAAGCTGTGCGGCAACCTGGGTCTGGGTCTGGCCTTTGAAATAGCGCAGATCGATTAACTGCCTGTCCCGTTCCTCCAACCGGGTCAAAAGCTCCCGCAAAGCCAGCTTGCCCACCAGGCCTTCCTCCGGGGCCTCCACCTCCACGTCCAGCTGGCCGCTGCCGTCTTCCTCCGGCTGGGTCAAGGACAGGGCCGGGAGGCTTACGTTGACGGCTTCGGCAATGCGCTCCACCGTTTCCCCCATGGCTTCGGCCAGTTCGGAAACCGTTGGCTCCCGCCCGAGTTTCAGCCCCAGCCTGTCCCGTTCCCGGGTGACCTTTAAGGAGAATTCTTTCAAAGAACGGCTGACTTTGACAGTGCCTCCGTCCCGGAAAAGCCGCTTCATCTCCCCTAAAATCACCGGTACGGCGTAGGTGGAGAATTTTAGCCCCCGGTTTTCGTCGAACCCCTCCACCGCCTTGACAAGCCCCAGGCATCCGGCGGAATACAGCTCCTCGTATTCCATGCCGCGGCCGCTTAATCGGTGGGCCAGGGAGTGGACAAGCCCCAGGTTGGCGGCGACAAAGGCTTCCTTCTCAGCGGGGCTGCGGATCATGGTTGGATTTGGAGCTTAGGGTTTTGCGCAGGGTGACGGTGGTGCCCTTTCCCGGCTTGGAGTGGACGGTGACCTTGTCCATAAAGGACTGCATGACGGCAAAGCCAAGGCCCGCCCGTTCGCCGGTTTCGCAGGTGGTAAACAAAGGCTCCATGGCCTGCTTCACATCGGGAATGCCGCAGCCGGCGTCCTTGATTTGTATGTAAACTTGTCCGCCCTCGTAGATCCGGGCGGTCATTTTGATTTTTCCTAAAGTTTCCCGGTAGGCGTGGACAATACAGTTGGTGACGGCCTCGCTGACGGCGGTTTTAATGTCGGCCAGCTCCTCCACCGTGGGGTCCAGCTGGGAAAAGAAAGCCGCGGCGGCGGAACGGGAAAAGCTCTCGTTGGCCGAACGGCTCAAAAATACCAGGGTCATTTCGTTTAAAGGTTTCTGCATAGGGGAAATTCCTCCTTTCGTTTAGCTGATGGGGATGGGCAGCAGGGAAAGCCCCGCCAGTTTGATGACTTTTTTTAACTGGGGGGAGGCATGCTCCACCCGGACGGAGCCGCCCATGGAGTCCATGAGCTTATACCGGCCCATAATCAGGCCGATGCCGCTGGAATCCATAAAGCCCACCCCGCCGAAATCCAGGACCAATACCTTGGGCATGGCGCTTTCGGCCATGCGGTCGATGGCTTCCCGGATGGGGGCGGCGCTGTGGTGGTCCAAATCCCCGGAAATGCCGGCGATAAGGACGCCTTCCCGGTGGTCAAAGGTAACAGGCATAATGTTCCTCCTTTTTTCTATTCCTTTTGCTCAAGAATAGCTGATTTTTTATGAAAAATCGGTCGGAATATGAGAAAGCCCTTAATTTTTTTGAAATCTTCCGTTTTATTTCACTTTTTTCTTGATACGGAAGGCGATTTTTGGTATAATAGAAAAAAGTATGCCCGCCGGGAACCCGGCGGCGTTTTTTCCACCTTCCTCAACAACTTATGGAAAGGCCTGACGAAATTGCAAACGAAAGTATCCATTGTGATGCCGGTCTATAACGGCGGCAGCCTGATGCAGCAGATGCTGGACAGCCTTTGCCGCCAGACCTTTGAAGATTTTGAACTGATTGTGGTGGACGACGGCTCTACCGACGACACTGCCTTAAACCTGGCCCGGTACGCGGAAAAGGAACCCCGGCTGCGGCCCTTTACCGTCCCCAACGGCGGCCCGGCCAGAGCCAGAAACTTCGGCATCGGCAAGGCGGAAGGGGAATACCTTTACCTCTGCGACGCCGACGACCTGCCGGAACCAGCCCTTTTGGAAAGCCTTGTGCGGGAAATGGACAAGGGCGCGGAGCTTGCGGCCTGCGGCTTTGTGGAAGAACGGGAAACGGAGGGAAAGGTCACGGCCAGCAGCGTCTTTACGGCCCCGGCTGTTTCCTGCAAAAACCACGGGGAATTTTTAAAGGCCCTGCCGGCCCTCATGGAAAAACAGCTGATGCATGTCAACTGGAACAAAATGTACCGGATGGACATTATCCGCCGGGAAAATATCGCCTTTATCGAGAAGTATGCCAGCTGTGAGGACCGGCTCTTCAACCTGGCATATTTTCCTTTTGTGGAAAAATTCACCTTTCTGCCGGACGCCCTGTTCCATTACTATCTGCGGGGCTCCAGCCTCACCAGCAAATTCCTGCCCAGCAAGTATGAGTCCTTAGAGTGCTTTGACCGGACTTTGAACGGGCTTTACGAAAACAGCGGCGCACTCACCGATGAAGTCCGGGCCGTCAACGCGCGGATTTTTGTCAAAGGGGCGGTGGCCTGCCTTATCAGTCTGCGCCAGCCCACCTGCAAGCTCACCGGCACGGAAAAGAAAGCTTTTATCCGGGAAATGCTCCAAAGCCGGAGCCTGGAAAACGCCTTAAGCCATCTTTCCGGCGGCGTCCAGTTCAAGGTTATCGGGCTGCTGCTGAAAACCGGTTCCGTGAGCCTTGCCCGCCTCTTGGGCTGGGCGGCGGATTTCGCCGGGCGGCGGCTTCCGGGGCTTCTGCACAAGCTCAAGCACCGCAGTTAGGAGGAGGAAGCTGGCATGAAAGCGAAGGATCTGGTCAAAGGCTGCCGCCAACTGGCGGGAAAGCTGCTGACTGTTTTGAATAAAATCCTTCCCAAACGGAAGGACACCATCCTCTTTGTGGGAAACGACGGCTTAACCGACAACAACCGGGCTTTCTACACCTATCTGACGGAAAACGGGTACGGGAAAAAGTACCGCATCCAGTGCGCCGTGAAAAACCACGAGTCCTACGGCTACCTGCAAAAGGACGGGGTAAAGTTCCTCTCCCTGAAAGCCGGGGTGTTCGCCTATTTCCGGGCGGGCACGGTGTTTTACTGCAACGGCGCCTACCCCATCAAGCCCTCCAAAAGCCAGACGGTGGTAAACCTCTGGCACGGGACGCCCCTGAAAAAAATCTGCAAGCTGGCCCCAAATGTGGCCCATTACGATTACGATTACTTTACCTATGTGCTGGCGGCTTCCCCCATGTTCGTGCCCATTATGGCAAAGTGCTTCGGGGTGCCGGAAAGGAAGGTCCTCTGCTGCGGCCACGCCCGGAACGACATTTTGTTCCAAAAATCGGAGGACGCTTTAAAAAAGCTGGGCCTTGCCGGGGATTACGACAAACTGCTTTTGTGGATGCCCACCTTCCGCAACTCTTTTAACGACTATATCCACGACGGCGGCTGCGCCACCCAGACGGGCCTGCCGGTTTTTGAAACCAAGGCCCAGATGGAGGAGTTTGACCGGTGGCTCCGGGAACACCGGATGCTTCTGGCGGTAAAGCTCCACCCCATGCAGAAATTAAGCGACATCCCGGAATTTTCCTACCAAAATATCCGGCTTTTGACCAACAAGGACATTGAGACCCGGAAAATGCAGCTTTATGAGCTGGTGGCCCATGCCGACGCTTTGGTGACGGATTATTCCTCCATTTACTTTGACTATCTGCTGTTAAACCGGCCCATCGGCTTTACCTGCGACGACATGGAGGCCTACGGCGGCAACCGGGGCTTCGTGGTGGACAATCCCCTGGAGCTGATGCCCGGCATGAAGATTCAAAATTATCCGGAATTTGTGGCCTTTGCGGAAAAGGTTTTTGCCGGGGACGACGGCTTCCGGGAGGAACGGGAGCGGGTAAATAACTTGGTCAACGCCGATCAGGACGGCCGCAGCTGCGCCCATCTGGTTTCCCTGCTGGGGCTGTGAATGTAGAAAACGAATATGAAAATAACGGCTTGCCGTGCAAAACAATTCACTGGATTGTTTTGCAGAGATACCTGGGAGATTCAGTCGGACGGCTTTCAGCCGTTTGAAAAAGTCCAGGTGTGACTTTTTCAAACTTTTTTTCGCGCTTTTTTCTTGTAGATTCCGTTCACTGCGGTGAACGGCCAAGGGCTCTGCCTGCCGTGAACTTTGTTCACGGCGTGGAACTCCCGCCAACTTTTGAAAAAGTTGGATCAAAACTTTCGATTGCTCAGGGTCTCCCCTTTATCCATCTCCATCAATAGAAGGCAGCAGCCCCGAGCCGTTGTCGTATATCACAACGGCTTATGCAGTTGGTGCGATGCTGTGCGGCCGCGCCGCGTCACCAAGCAAGCTTGCTGACTATGCCAGCGGCGGCTCGCCTTTATTCATCCTATCAATAGAAGGCAACAGCCCCGAGCCGTTGTCGTGTATCACAACGGCTTATGCAGTTGGATAAAGGCTGTGCGGCCGCGTCGAATCAACGGCCCGGTTACCGGGCCCGCGAAAGGAAGGATTTTATGCGGAAAGTAATCACATACGGGACCTTTGACCTTTTGCATTACGGGCATATCAACCTGTTAAAACGGGCAAAAGAACAAGGGGACTATTTAATCGTGGCCCTGTCCACCGATGAATTCAACCGGGGCAAGGGCAAGGAGTGCTATTTCTCCTACGAGGACCGGAAAAAACTGCTGGAAGCCATCCGGTATGTGGACCTGGTCATCCCGGAAACCTGCTGGGAGCAGAAAATTTCCGATGTGCAGGAATTTAAAGTGGACGTCTTTGTCATGGGGGACGACTGGCAGGGGAAATTCGATTTCTTAAAAGACTACTGCGAGGTGCTCTACCTCCCCCGGACGCCGGAAATCTCCACCACCAAAATCAAGCAGGATCTGGAACTCAAGGAGAAACACCATGGCTAAGCGGAAAATCCTCACCGGGGTCATCGGCACGGAAAAGGGCGGCCTGTCTCTTTTCGCCGTGAACATCTTAAAGCTCCTGGACCCGGAACAGTATGAAGTCACCTTCCTTTCCCGGGCGGAGCACCCTTACTTTGAGGACGTCATCCGCCGGTACGGCGGGAAAATCGCCCCCATCGCCTCCCGGAACCGGCATCCATTAAAGCACCGGGCGGATTTGAACCGAATCATGCGGGAAGGGAATTTTGACGTCTGCCATATCCACCTGGCCTCGGCCAGCAACATCGAGCCCCTGATTGCCGCCAAAAAGGCGGGCATCCCCTTAGTCATCGCCCACTCCCACTGCTCCGGCTTAAATGCCGGGAAGCTGGGGCAGATGCTCCACCGGATGAACGTCCCCAAAATTAAACAATATTCCGATCTGCGGCTGGCCTGTTCAGGGCTTGCCGGGGAGTTCCTGTACGGCGGGGCGGATTTCCAGGTGGTGAACAACGCCATCGACCTTGGCCGCTTTGCCTATTCCCCGGAAAAGCGGGAACAGATGCGGAAAAAGCTGGGAATAGAAGGCAAATTTGTCTTAGGACATGTGGGGCGGATCTCCGCCGAGAAAAACCCATATTTTCTGCTGGAAACCTTCGCCCAAATCAAACAGAAAGAGCCGGAAAGCGTTCTTCTTTATGTGGGGGACGGCCCCTTAAAACAGGAAATAGAAGAATACGCGGCAAAACTGGGCGTCCGGGAAAGCGTCATTTTCACCGGCCAGGCGCCCAATCCGGAGGATTACCTCTGCGCCATGGACAGCTTTCTGCTGCCCTCCGTTTACGAGGGGCTGGGATTCGTGCTCATTGAAGCGGTCTGTTCGGGGCTTACCTGCTTTGCCTCAGACGTAATCCCCAATGAGGCACGGGTCTGCGGCCGGGTGGAGGTGTTCCCCCTGGAAGGCAGCAAAGAAAAGCTGGCCGCCCGGATTTTGGAACGGCGGGAGGACCCTTCCCGGCGGAAAAGCTGGGACAGCGACCTGGCCCGGCTGGGTTACGGCGCGGATTCCTTGAAAAAACGGTTGGAAGCAATCTATTCCGGCCGGGATACTGGAAAACAGGAGGACTGAGAATGGAAAAAACAAACGGCAAACTGCGGCAGGCCCTGGAAATCTTATTTTCCCACCAGGCTTACCGGATTGTACTGCTCATTATGGTAACGCTGCGCAGCAGCCATCTGCTGTCGATTTATGTAGGGCCGCTGGTGAAATTCACTCTGGCATGGTCCGCGGCGATTCTGCTGAAAGACCTGTTCACCCAGAGGCTGCTTTTCACAAACCGCTGGCGGGGGCTTCTCTATATATTCCTGATTCTGTACGGGATTACCTCCCTTTACCATTACCGGGAAAATTTGGCCCGAAATATCGCCATGCTTGGCTATATGACCACAAACCTGATGCTTTTCTACGCTTACGACCTGTCTAAGCCCAGGGAATCGGTGAAGCGGGAGATCTGGAACTTGAGCCACACCTTTATGATCCTGACCTTCTGCGGCAACCTGCTGACTATGGCCGCCTTTGTGCTCAACGTCCATTTCCCCTTTACTTATGGCAGCGTAGAGGAAACCAGCTGGCTGGGCTTCTACAGCGGCCGCATGTGGGGATTCTTTTCCAACCCCAATACCGGCGGCGATATCGCCATCATTAACCTGATGCTCATGACCGTTTGCTTAGTGATGATGGGCAAGGCCATGCCCAAGGGCTGGAAGCGGTTTTATGTGGTCAACCTGGTGGTCCAGTCCATTGTCTTTTTCCTGTCCAATTCCCGCACCGCCTGGATGTGCATAATTTTCTTTATCCTGGCGCTGCCCTTCCTGGCGCTTTTGTTCCAGCTGCCGGAGAAAGTGAAGGATCAGCCGGTGAAAAAAGTGCTGAAACGGACCGCCGCTTTGGCGCTGGTAGCCGCTTTTGCCTTTACAGGGGTCGACGGGTTTGCCAAAAGCGTCCTGCCGAAGCTGATTGTCCCCACCACTTATTTTACCGAACGGCTGCTGGAATTGTCCGGTGTGGATACGGAAGACGCGGAAAAAACCGCGGAAATGGTGGGGGTTCCCACGGATCTGGAGCGGGACGACTACGGCTCCTTCTTAGGCGGACGCTATTACCTGTGGAAAGCCGGCGTGGGCATTACGGTAAACCACCCGCTGCTGGGGGTTTCTGCGGAAAATATCGAAGCCTATGCAAACGAGTATGCCGCCTGGCCTCAGACCTATGAGCAGGCGGAGCAGGCGTACCTGGCCAAACAGGAGGCCGCCAAGGAAGAACAGCTCCGGGAACTCTATAAATCTATGAAAAAGGCCCAGTGGGCAGATAATATGGGCGAAGCCGAAGAACTGGCGGAAACCATGGAGCAGCTGGAACAGACTGCAATCCCGCCCTATGAGCCGTATCTGCCCGGCATTACCGGAGGGCTTCACAATATGATTTTCCAGGTGGCCGCCTCTTCCGGACTCCCGGCATTGCTGGTCATCGGCATCATGGCCGTGGGATTCCTGATTTTGCTGGTGAAGTATTACATTTACGCCTTCCGGCAGAAAAAGGTCCTGCCCCTGATTGTGGCCATGACCGCCTTTATCCTGGTTTTCCTGGTCCGCAGCATGAGCGAAACCGGGTTAATCTACGGTATCTCTTACAGCTCCATCCTTTTCTGGAGTTTTGTCAGCTACACTATGTACTTTATTGAAAAGGAAACTGCCGGCGAGCCTTCCTTTGAAAAAGGCCGGAATCCTCTTCTGGCCCGGCTTTCCCGGAAGGTTTTCAGCGGCAAGAAAGGCCGGTGACCCGGATGGCGGAGGATTTGACCCGGGCTTTGCAGGCCCAGGGGCTGGACATTTTACTGCAAATTGACAAGATCTGCCAAAAATACAGCATCCCCTATTACCTGTTTTACGGGACGGAGCTGGGGGCTGTCCGCCACGGCGGGTACATTCCCTGGGACGACGATGTGGACATTGTGCTGTACCGGAAGGATTTTGAGGCCTTCAAGGAAGCCTGGCAGAAGGAAAAGCCCGCCGGGTACTTTTACCAGGATACGGAAACAGACCCGGGCTACCGCTTGAAAATTACCAAAATCCGCAAGGACGGCACCGCTTTGGTGGAGCCGAAGTTTAAGGACGTCCAGATGCACCACGGCATCTGGGTGGACCTGTTCCCGTTGGACGACTATGTGAAAAACGGGTTCCTCCGCAGGATTGGGGAGCTTGTGGCTATGTTCGACTACAACGCCGTCCGGGACTACCTTCCCGGCGGCGTCCGGAACCTGCTGTACGGGATTACCAACCGCATTTTCCGCAGCGGGAAAATTTACCGCTGGTGGTTCCGGAAGGTGTTCCCGAAACTGAAAAAGGACGATTCCATGTGCAGCGACATCAATTCCTTTACCTTCAGCCACCGCTACGACTTTAAGCGGGAGTGGCTGGGCAAGGGGAAACGGGTGCCCTTTGAGGGGGAAATGCTGCCGGTTTCCGAGCAGAGCGACGCCACTTTAAAGGTCTGCTACGGGGATTATATGACCCTTCCGCCCAAAGAAAAGCAGGTTTCCAATCATCATCCCTACTATTTCTCGCCGGACCGGGAATACCATCCGGGGATGGATCTTTCAAAGGGGGAGAACCATGGCTAAATCCATTGCGGCCAATTCCTTTTATAACTTCGTGCTGAAATTCTTCCGGATCATCGTGCCGGTGCTGGTGGGGGCTTATGTAGTCGAAACTCTGGACCAGCAGCTTTACGCGGAGTTCCAGAGCGCCAGCACCTGGCTGGATTTCGCCCTGATTTTCGGCGTATTCGGCGTCACGTCCTACGGCATCCGGGAAGGAGCCAGGGTACGGGATAACAAGGAAAAGGCCAAAAAGCTGTTTTCCAGCCTCTTTGGCCTCAATTTGGTGACCAACAGCGTGGTGCTGATTATTTACAGCTGTATCGTCTTTTTCTCCATGGCGTCCATGAAACGGATGTTGTTCCTGACGTTGGGGCTGAAGCTCTTCGCCAATATTTTCCTGGTGGAATGGCTTAACGAGGCCATGGAAAATTACCGCTTCATCACCATTAAGACCATTGTGGTGCGGCTGATTTACATGGTCATGATCTTCGCCCTGATCCGGGAACCGGACGACGTGATCCGCTACGCCCTGGTCATTGTCTTTACCGACCTGTTAAACAACCTGGCCAGCTTTTTCTACATTAAGCGGCAGATTCCCATTTCCCTCCGGGATATTGAGATTAAGCCCCACATCGCGCCGTTAATCAGCATGCTGGTTATCTCCAACGTCAACATCCTCTACACCCAGCTGGACAAAATGCTGCTGGACCAGACGGTGGGCAGCCTGGCGGTGACCATCTATAAAATCCCCCAGGACATCACCTACATGATTTCAAACCTTTTGTCCTCCGTGGTCATGGTGGCGGTGCCCAGGCTCGCCTATTATCACGGCAACGGCCAGGACGGGGAGTACCATAAGCTGTTAAACCAAAGCTACCACAGCTTTATGCTGCTGGTGTTCCCGGCCTGCGTGGGCTTTGCCTGCCTGGCGCCGGAGGTTATGCACATTTACACCAACGGCACCGCCTACGACGCCGCCATTCCGGTGCTGGTTCTCTTTTCTGTCCGGACCATTGAAAGCTCCGTCTACACCATCTGCGCCAACCAGATTTTCTTTGTCTACAACCAGGAAAAATACCTGGTGCGGATGCTTCTGCTGTGCGGTTTGCTGAATGCAGGGTTCAATATTCTGCTGATTGCAGGCGGCGTCTTTAACCCGGTGACGGCTATCCTCACCACCTTGATTGCGGAAATCGTGCTGATGGCAATTCTGTTCTGGTTTGTCCAGAAGCGGCTGTCCATCCCGTTTAAGTTCTTTACCCGCGCCAATATCCTGTATATGCTCCTGTCCCTGACCTTCCTGCCCATTACCATGGGTATCCGGGCAATTGGGCTGGAAAGCAGGATCGCGTCTTTGCGCTGGGGCGCGGCGCTGACCTCCGGCATTATTATCGTGATTTGCATGGCCGTATATTTCGGCGTGCTGCTCTTGCTGAAGGATGAAACCATGGGCCTGCTGGCCGACAAGGCTCTGAGCATGGTGCGCTCCAAACTCCCGGGCAAACGCCGTTAGCGGCGAGCCGCCGCTGGCGGGGAGACCCCGCCCCTACAAATTTTGCAGTCTTTTTTGTCAGGATTGTAGGGGCCGGGTTTCCCGGCCCGCGTTTTTTTGCAGATATAAAAACGGGCGAACACAGTTCGCCCGTTTTTATTTTTCCTCATCCGTTTTTCCGTCAATCAGATAATCGTAGGATATATGGAATATTTTTGCCAACGCCTGCAATTCAATATCGGTGACATACCGTTTATTGGTTTCAATCCGGGTAATGACGTTTCTATCCATATCGATTCCAATTAACTGTAATTGAGCAGCCAAATCCCGTTGTGAAAGGCCATGTTTATTTCTCAATTCAATCAGCCTTTTACCAATTAAATTTTTATCGCCAGTATTACTGCGAGGTTTGGGCATAACGGATTCTCCTTTTTGTCTCATAAAATTCACCGTTTCTATTGATTTTATGCGATAAATGTGTTATAATGCGTTGTGAAAGTGAGACAAGGAGGATTTATATGGCTGATTTTTCAAAATATACGGATATGCCCCTGGCGGCGAATGCGGCGGATTTCGCCATGGAGGAATACGACCCGGAAAACCCGGTCATGCCGGAATGCCCCTTTGTGACCAGCTTTTTCCAGGAAGGCAGCTTCTGCGACGAGTGCTATTCCCGGGCTTATGAGGCGAGAAAACAGCTTCTCGATTTGCTTTCTGTCGTAAATTCCGAAATTCTTTCCGCGCAGACGGAGAATCAGTTGGACAGAACGATTCAGCCCTTTATGGAAATGGCGGAATATATGGCCATGAAAATGTTTGAAGCGGGCTGGAAAGCCGCAAAAGCTGAAAAATAAAAAATACCCCTTGACAAAAGGCGGCGGATGTGATAAACTATCTAAGAAACAAACAAGTGGAACAATCCGTTCTCACCCTTCGCCTTTTGTGTTAGATGGGTCGAATACCGATGAAAACCGGCTTTATTGGCGGTTCTTGTGGGCATGGACGGATTCGTTCATGCCTTTTTGATTTGGGTACTGGAGGTGCTTTACCATTAGCAAAAAAGACTCGCTCATCAATGAAGAAATCCGTGAAAAGGAAGTCCGCGTAATTGATGCGGACGGCAGCCAGCTGGGCATTATGCCGACGCGGCAGGCCCTCTCTCTGGCAATCGAAAAGGGCTTGGACCTGGTCGATATCGCGCCCCAGGCTACCCCCCATGTCTGCCGGATCATGGATTACAACAAATTCCGCTATGAGCAGGCCAAACGGGAAAAAGAAGCCCGGAAAAACCAGAAAACCGTGGACATTAAAGAAGTGCGGATGTCTATGAACATCGACACCCACGACTTTGAAACCAAAGCCAACCAGGCCATCAAATTCCTGAAAGGCGGCGACAAGGTGAAGGTATCCGTCCGGTTCCGCGGCCGGGAAATGGCCCACACCGATCTTGGCAAGGCGCTGCTGGACCGCTTTAAAGACGCATGCGCGGAAGTTGGCGTCATTGATAAGCCTGCGAAAATGGAAGGCAGAAGCATGGCCATGTTTATTTCGCCCAAACCCGCCAAGTAATGGCGGCGGCCCCAGAATTGTTTAAAAATCACAAGGAGGATTTCCGATATGCCTAAGATTAAAACTCACAGCGCTTCTAAAAAGCGTTACAGCCTGACCAAAAACGGCCTCGTTAAGCACGGCCATATGGGCAAACGCCACATTCTGACCAAGAAGAGCACCAAGCGCAAACGCAATCTGCGCAAGGGCGCTTATGTGGATAAGACCTGCACCGCAGCCATCAAGAAGCTGCTGCCTTACGCATAAGGACTGGAAATTAGAAGAAGTATCAAGGACACAAGATTTTTGGAGGTAACAGACTATGGCTCGTGTAAAGGGCGCAATGATGACCCGCAAGAGAAGAAATAAAATCCTGAAGCTGGCCAAGGGCTACTGGGGCAGCAAGAGCAAACATTTTAAGATGGCCAAACAGGCCGCGATGAAATCCGGCC
>DVJP01000043.1 GCA_018716725.1 Candidatus Merdivicinus excrementipullorum
AATATCTCTTTTTCGTATTCCTTCATGTGTCCGTAACTTCTTGGCATACAAATCCCCCCTATGGTAGTTGTTTTTATTCTACCATAGAGGGGCTTCTTTTTCCATTGTCCGTTTTTACTGGACTTGTGCAGACAGAAAAGCCAGAGGGGATTTTTCATTGGGTCATTTTTTAGAATTTCAGTAAAATATCTGGCCTTTTTATTTCGAATATGCTACAATAAGCATTGGCAGCGGACTAAAAACAGGCTTGAAATTTGGAAACGGACAGGTGAGCAGTATGAAAAAGAACGCTTTATTGGCATATCTTGGGTTTTTGATCCTCATGATTGCCCTAGGGGCCAGCGACGCTATGCGCGGGGTCTTTGTGCCCATTTTCGGGGAGCATTTTGCTTTATCCAACACCCAGCGGTCCCTAATTATCACAGTCAGCTATGTGGGCAACCTGGTATTTTTGCTCTTCGGCGGGCGGCTGGCCGACACCAAACGCCGGAAGCTGGCTTTTTTCGGGGCGGCTGCCCTGTGGATGGGGGCTGTGTTGTCCTACATCTTCTCCGACAGCTATATGGCCCTTTTAGTGGGAATGTTCTTCAGCATGGGGGCCTCCACCCTGACCAGCACCCTGATTAACGTCCTGACGGGGCAGATTTTCATCGGCATGTCCGCCATGGTGGTCAACACCCTCTTTTTCATCCAGGGCATCGGCACCACCGGCAGCCAGCGTCTGGCCGGGATGTTTGCCGACGGCTTTTCCTCCTGGCACTGGGCCAACCTGATTGTGCTGATATTGGGGCTTATCGGCGCGGCGGTGCTTTTCTTTGTCCGTTTTCCCCAGCCGGGCAGCGACGGGGTGGCCCCTTTGGAAAAATTTGGGTTCCGGAAGGTTTTGCAAAACCGGGCCTTTTATTTCCTGGTCCTGATTCTGGGCTTCTACTTTGTGGCGGAACACAGCGTCATGAACTGGCTGGTAACCACTGGCACGGAAGAATTCGGCCTGAGCATTGACAGCGCATCCGGGTATTTGTCCCTGTTTTTCGGCGGCATTATGGTGGGGCGGCTGGCCTTTGCGCCGTTGGTGCAGAAGCTTGGGGTCAAACGGAGCATCCTGCTGTTCGGCCTGGTAGGGACCGTCCTGTTCGGCATCGGCAGCCTTTTGCAGGAAAATGGGCTTATTGTGCTGGCCCTTTCGGGGCTGTTCTTCTCCATCCTCTACCCCACCATGGTCATGATGGTCCAGCTTTATTACCCGGCCAACGGGGTGGCCACTGCCGCCGGAATGATTATCAGCGTGGCTACCCTCTTTGATATTGGCTGGAACGCCCTGTACGGGGTTTTGATGGACACTATCGGGATGCGGACGGCCTACCTGCTGCCTGCCGCGGCCATGGCGCTGTGCTTTTTAAGCTGCGTGGGGCTGCTGGGGCTGAAAACCCTTTGGAGAGGCAAAGAATGATATCGAAAACAGCATGAAAAACCCCCGGTATCCTTTCACGGATACCGGGGGTTTTATGCGATTGATGCGGGCTGATTAATACATGCCGCCTGCGGGGGCTGCGGGAGCCGCAGGGGTTTCTTCCTTGATGTCGGCAACCAGGGACTCGGTGGTGAGGACCATAGCTGCCACAGAAGCCGCGTTTTCCAAAGCGCTGCGGGTAACCTTGGTGGGGTCGACGATACCGGCGGAGATCATGTCGCAGTACTCCTCCTTGGAAGCGTCGAAGCCGTAACCAACTTTGCCGGAGTTCAGGATCTTGTCGATAATGACAGAGCCTTCCAGGCCGCTGTTGGCCGCAATCTGGCGGACAGGCTCCTCCAGGGCTTTCAGGACGATGGACATACCGGTCTTTTCGTCGCCGGAAGCGGTTTCCATAAGGGCTTTGACAGCGGGGATGGCGTTGATCTGGGCGGTGCCGCCGCCGGCCACGATGCCTTCCTCCACAGCCGCTTTGGTAGCGGAGAGGGCGTCCTCAATGCGGAGCTTCTTCTCTTTCATTTCCACTTCGGTGGCAGCGCCGACTTTGATGACCGCTACGCCGCCGGACAGCTTCGCCAGGCGTTCCTGGAGTTTTTCCCGGTCGAAGTCGGAAGTGGTGGTTTCAATCTGGGATTTGATCTGGTGGATGCGGGATTTGATTTCATCCGCATCGCCGTAGCCGTTGACGATGATGGTGTTTTCCTTCTGGACAACAACCTGGCGGGCACGGCCCAGCTGGTCGATGGTGGCGTCTTTCAGTTCCAGGCCCAGTTCGGAGGTGATCACCTGGCCGCCGGTGAGGATAGCGATGTCGCGGAGCATTTCTTTACGGCGGTCGCCGAAGCCGGGAGCCTTGACGGCAACGCAGTTGAAGGTGCCGCGGAGCTTGTTGAGGATCAGGGTGGTCAGGGCTTCGCCTTCCACATCCTCAGCGATGATAACCAGCTTCTTGCCGCTCTGGACAATCTGCTCCAGCAGGGGCAGGATCTCCTGGATGTTGGAAATCTTCTTATCGGTAATCAGGATGAAGGCGTCGTCCATGACGGCTTCCATCTTGTCGGTATCGGTGCACATATAGGGGGAAATGTAGCCCCGGTCAAACTGCATGCCTTCCACGACTTCGCTGTAGGTTTCAGCGGTCTTGGATTCTTCCAGGGTGATAACGCCGTCGGCGGTGACTTTTTCCATAGCTTCGGCGATCAGCTTGCCCACTTCCTCGCTGCCGGAGGAAACGGTGCCGACACGGGCGATGTCCTCGGAGCCGTCTACTTTCTTGGAGTTGGCAATAATGGCTTTGACAGCCTCGTCAACAGCCTTCTGGATGCCGCGTTTGATGACCATGGGGTTTGCGCCGGCCGCCACGTTCTTCATGCCTTCCCGGACCAGGGCCTGGGCCAGCAGGGTGGCGGTGGTGGTGCCGTCGCCGGCAGCGTCGTTAGTCTTGGTGGCAACTTCTTTGACCAGCTGGGCACCCATGTTTTCAAAAGCGTCCTCCAGCTCAATCTCCTTGGCGATGGTTACGCCGTCGTTGGTGATGAGGGGCGCGCCGAATTTCTTATCCAGCACCACGTTGCGGCCTTTGGGCCCCAGGGTGATTTTAACGGTATTTGCCAGTTTGTCGATACCGGTCTGGAGAGCCTTTCTGGCTTCCTCGCCGTAAATAATCTGTTTTGCCATGATGGATTTCCTCCTCTATAATTCCTGATTATGTTCTGAATTATTCTACAACGGCCAGGACGTCGCTCTGGCGGACGATGGTGTATTCCTCGCCGTCCAGCTTAACTTCGGTGCCGGCATATTTGCCAATGAGAACCTTGTCGCCGACCTTCAGTTCCATGGTCACTTCGTGGCCGTCCACCACGCCGCCTTTGCCCACTGCCACAACCTCAGCAACAGAGGGTTTCTCCTGGGATGCGGCGGAAAGGATAATGCCGCCTTTGCTCACTTCCTCCGCCTCGGTCATTTTGACTACAACGCGGTCTGCCAACGGTTTGATATTCATAAATGCTTCCTCCTTAAAGATGAACCAAATCTTTTGCAATCCCTTAGCACTCAATTTACTGGAGTGCTAACAGTTTCTATTTTATCCTGTTTTTCAAAAAAATCAAGGGGTTTTTCGCATTTTCCGCAAAAATTGTTTACATGCACAAATCACACGCAAAAATATGGGCAATCATTACATCTTTTTCCATTTAAATTTGTACAAAGCATTCATATTTCATCAGAATTTTATTCACATTCTTCTTTTCATTTAGAAAGCCCGCACAAAGAAGCCCTTTTCCTTAAGATCGCGCAAGATTTTGTATATCGCCATATTGCAGAATTAAATTTTTCTGTTCTTTCTATATAGAAAAAATATTTCTTATTACGCCAAAAATCAGATATATTTATCGTATTGACAAGGCCATTTTGGTGTGCTATACTGAACCTAATAAATTTGCAGGAAAGAAGATGGACGCCATGTATGGAGAAATCAAAATTGAGCGCACACTGACCCCCAAGCAGAAACCCAATGAAGACAAACTGGTGTTCGGCCACGAATTTACCGACCACATGTTTGAAATGGACTGGAATAAGGAGCAGGGCTGGCACGATCCCCGCATCGTCCCCTACGGCCCCCTGACCTTAAGCCCCGCCTGCAACTGCTTCCATTACGGCCAGGAAACCTTCGAGGGAATGAAAGCCTACCGCTGCGAAGACGGCAGCATCCGGCTGTTCCGGCCGGAGGAGAACTTCAAACGGCTGAATAATTCCAACGACCGGCTCTCTATGCCGCAGATTGACGTGGACTTTGCTGTCAACGCTTTGAAAAAGCTCATTGAAATCGACGCGGACTGGGTTCCTCACAAAAAGGACACTTCCCTGTATATCCGCCCCTTTATGATCGGCACGGAGCCTTCTTTGGGAGCCCACACCTCCAATCAATATAAATTCCTGATTATCTTAAGCCCTGTTGGCGCTTACTACGCCACCGGCTTAAGCCCCGTAAAAATTTATGTGGAAGACCAGTATGTCCGGGCGGTGCGCGGCGGCACCGGCTTTGCCAAATGCGGCGGCAACTATGCGGCTTCCATGAAGGCCCAGGATATTGCGGAGGCGGAGGGCTTCTCCCAGGTCCTTTGGCTGGACGGCGTGGAGCGCAAGTATATTGAGGAAGTAGGCGCCATGAACGTGTTCTTCGTCCTTGGCGACGAGGTTGTGACTCCGGCTTTGCAGGGCAGCATCCTGCCCGGCATCACCCGGAAATCCGTCATTGAACTGCTCCGCAGCTGGGGCGTCAAGGTAACGGAACGCCGGATCTCCGCGGAAGAGCTGGTGGAGGCCTACAAGGAAGGCAGATTCACCGAAATGTTCGGCAGCGGCACGGCGGCCGTCATCTCCCCCGTTGGGCTTCTGCGGTACGAAGGCACCGATATGGTGCTGTCCGACGGCAAGATCGGCGAGCTTTCCCAGAAGCTTTACGACAACCTTACCGGCATCCAGTGGGGACGGCTGGACGATCCCTTCGGATGGAGCGTCAAAATCCTTTGATCCTCATGAACACGACAAAGCCCGCCGGCGCCTTTTGGCCTGCCGGCGGGCGTTCTCTATATGAAGCGGGCGGGAAAAACCCGCGGCGCGGCTTCCCTTTATCCTATGCGGAGGCAGGCGGTTTGGTGAAGCCCTTGAAATTCACAAATTTTCTATTGCATATTGGGGAGAATCAACGTATAATGAAAAATGGATTTTTATCGAAAAAATCCGGAACAATAGATTATCAGTAAAGGAGCGTGTCAGGATGGGCACAGAAAACAGACCCGGAAACACCGTGATTTTGCCGGCAGTCTCCATGCGGGGCATTGTGATGTTCCCGTCGATGCTTCTGCATTTCGATGTGGGACGGGAAAAATCCATTCTCGCCGTAAAAGAGGCCATGGAGCGCCAGAAGGAGATTTTCCTGGTGGCTCAGAAAGATTACACAGTGGAGGACCCCAAGGAAGAAGATTTATACCGTGTGGGGGTCGTGGCCAAAATCGTCCAAATGCTGCACACAGATAAAAATTCCGTTCGGATTATGGTGGAGGGCCTTTACCGGGCGGCCGTGGTCAAGATGGACCTGGACGGCCCGTTTATGGTCTGCGAAGTGAAATCCGTGGGAGAACAGCGCCTTCCCCCCATTACCGACGAGGAACGCCAGGCCCTGTTCCGGTCCGTTTTGGGCGGGTTCGAGGAATACTGCGATTTGGTCCCCAAAATGCCCCGGGAAATTATCAGCAGCGTTTACGCCCAAAAGAGCCTTTCCGGGCTTTTTGACAAAATTGTCCAGAACCTCTACTTCCAGGTGGAGGACAAACAGGCCATGCTGGAGGAACGGAACCTGGTCAAGCGGCTGAAAATGCTCATTGAGCTGCTGGCCAAGGAGGTAAACATCCTGGGGCTGGAGCAGGATATTTACAGCCAGGTCAAGGAGTCCATGGACAAAAATCAGCGGGACTACTTCCTCCGGGAACAGCTGCGGGTCATCAGCCAGGAGCTGGGCGAAGGGGACAATCCCCAGGAGGAAGCGGCGGAATACGCCGACGCCGTCAAGGCCATCCAGCACATTTCCGAGGAATCCCGGGAAAAGCTTTTGAAAGAGTGCGACCGGCTTTACCGGATGCCCCCTCAGTCCCAGGAGGCCCAGGTGGTGCGCAGCTATCTGGAAGCGGTGCTGGCCCTGCCTTGGGACACTGTCACCAAGGACCACGCCGACGTGGCCAAGGCCGCCAAGGTGCTGGACCACGACCATTACGGCATGAAAAAGGTGAAGGAGCGCATTTTGGAGCTGATTGCCGTCCGGAAGCTGGCTCCCGACATCAAGGGGCAGATTATCTGCCTGGCGGGGCCTCCCGGCGTGGGCAAAACCTCCGTAGCCAAATCCATCGCCAAAGCATTAGGCCGGAAATACGTCCGGATTTCCCTGGGCGGCGTCCGGGATGAGGCGGACATCCGGGGCCACCGGAAAACCTATTTAGGCTCCATGCCCGGCCGGATTATGGAAGCCATGCGCCAGGCCGGCAGCCGGAACCCTCTGGTTTTGCTGGACGAAATCGACAAAATGGGCAACGACTTCCGGGGCGACCCCTCCTCCGCCATGCTGGAGGTGCTGGACGCCGAACAGAACAACGCCTTCCGGGATCATTACCTGGAAGTGCCCTTTGATTTAAGCGGGGTGCTGTTCATCACCACCGCCAACAATATTGCAAACATCCCGGCTCCCCTCTTTGACCGGATGGAGGTCATTGAGATGGGCAGCTATACCCGGGAAGAAAAGTGGAACATCGCCAAAAAACACCTGATTCCGAAACAAATTAAGCGCCACGGCCTGACTGCCCGGCAGCTGAAATTTTCCAAAGAGGGGATTTACGCTTTGATTGACGGCTACACCCGGGAATCCGGCGTCCGGAAGCTGGAACGGGAAGTGGGGGCTGTCTGTCGGAAAGCGGCTAAGGAGATTGTGTCCGAAGAAATTTCCGCCATTACCGTGACGCCCCAGGTTTTGGAAAAAATGTTAGGGGGACGGAAATATCTGGACGAAAGCCTGCGTCCCGCCGATGAGGTGGGGCTGGTCACCGGCCTGGCCTGGACTTCCGTTGGCGGCGAAACCATGGACATCGAAACCATCGTCCTGCCCGGTACCGGGAAAATCCAGATCACCGGCCAGCTGGGCGAGGTCATGACGGAATCGGCCCAGATCGCCGTCAGCTATGTCCGCTCCATTGCGGAACAGTACGGCATCGCGCCGGATTTCTATAAAAATAAGGACATCCACATCCATGCGCCGGAAGGGGCCGTCCCCAAAGACGGGCCTTCCGCAGGCGTCACCATGGTGACGGCGGTAGTCAGCGCATTAAGCGGCATCCCGGTAAAACGGGACGTGGCCATGACCGGCGAAGTCACCCTGCGGGGCCGGGTGCTGCCCATCGGCGGCCTGCGGGAAAAATCCATGGCGGCTTACCGGATGGGGGTCAAAACCGTGTTCATCCCCGAGGAAAACCGCAAGGATTTGGAGGAAGTGGACGACGTGGTGAAGGAACATGTGGCCTTTATCCCCGTTTCCCATGTCAGCGAGGTGCTGAAGGGGGCGTTAGTCCGGAAGCCGGAAGCCTTGCCGGAAACGGAACCCAAACAGGCTTCCCTTCCGGAAGGCCGGCCGGAAAACCGGCAGGACAGCCAGCCCCTGACCGTACAGTAAAGGAGGGGCCATGAATTACCAAAACGTATCCTTCTTAGCCTCTTACGGCCTCCTAAAGCAGATTCCTCCCTCCAAACGGATGGAGGTGGCCTTTGCGGGGCGGTCCAATGTAGGGAAATCCTCCCTGATTAACAAACTGCTGGGCCGGAAGGCCCTGGCCAAGGTCAGCGCGGTGCCGGGCAAAACCGCCACCATCAATTTCTACGACCTGGACAAGACTATCCACCTGGTGGATCTGCCCGGCTACGGCTACGCCAAGGTGGCCAAATCCGAAAAATACCGCTGGGCGGAGCTGATTGAAGGGTATTTAAACGACCCGGAACGGGACCTGGGGCTGGTGCTGCTGCTCATTGACATGCGCCACCCCCCCACCCAGCTGGACTGCCAGATGGCGGATTACCTTATCGAAACGGAACGCCCCTTCCTGGTGGTGCTGACCAAGGCGGACAAGCTGAACAAAACCGAACGGGAAAAACGGCTTTCCGCCATCGCCGACGAGCTTCCCTGCGGGGACGAGCTGACCATCGTCCCCTTTTCCTCCCAGACCGGCGAGGGCGTGGAAGTGCTCCGGGGGATTTTGGAGGAAATTTCTACTCCGGAGGAAAACTGATTCTGTTTTCAACAGTGGAAAGGTTTGAATCATCCAATATGAAACGAAATGTAACCATCAAAAATGGAGAGCTTCAGCTGGGGGGCGTGGCCGCCTCGGCCTTAGCCAAAGAATTCGGCACTCCTCTTTACGTTATGGAAGAGGACGTCATCCGCCGCAATATGCGGGCCTTCCGGGATTCCATGAAAGAATTTTACGGGGAGGGCTTGGTCTGCTACGCATCCAAAGCCTTCTGCTGCAAGGAGATTTACCGCATCGCCAACGCCGAAGGCTTAGGGGTGGACGTGGTTTCCTTAGGGGAACTGTATACCGCCCATTGCGTGGATTTCCCTATGGACAAAGTGTGTTTCCACGGGAACAACAAGTCTGAGAAAGAACTGCGGGCGGCTCTGGAATACGGCGTGGGCCGCATTGTGGCGGACAACCTGCCGGAACTGCGGCAGTTAAACGAAATCGCCCGGGATATGGGCAAAAAGGCCCCGGTCCTGCTGCGGATCAAGCCCGGTATTGACGCCCACACCCACAGCTTTATCCGCACAGGACAAATCGACTCCAAGTTCGGCTTTGCCCTGGAAACCGGCGAGGCCATGGCGGCGGTGAAGGAGGCCCTTTCGGCGGAGAATCTCCTGCTTTTGGGCGTCCACTGCCACATCGGCTCCCAAATCTTCCAAATCGACCCCTTTGTGGAGGCGGCCAAAGTCATGGTGGGCTTTATGGCGGACGTCAAGGACCAGACCGTCCATGAGATGTCCGACTTAAACCTGGGGGGCGGCTTCGGCATCCGCTATACCGACGAGGACGAGCCGGTGCCCTTCGCAGGCTACATGGGGCCTGTGTCCCAGGCGGTCAAGGAAACGGCGGCAGCCAGGGGCCTTCACCAGCCTTTTGTGCTCATAGAGCCGGGCCGTTCCATTGTGGGGGAAGCGGGAACCACCCTGTACACCGTGGGTTCCGTCAAGGAAATCCCCGGCATCCGCACCTATGTGGCGGTAGACGGGGGCATGGGGGACAACCCCCGGTATATCCTGTACCAGTCCAAATACGATATGCTCCTGGCCTGCCGGGCGGAGGAAGAGCCGGACGGGGTTTACACCGTGGCGGGGAAATGCTGCGAAAGCGGCGACCTGCTGGGGGAAAACGTTCCCCTTGCCAAGCCTGTCCAGGGGGAACTGCTGGCAGTGCTGGCCACCGGCGCTTACAACTACTCCATGGCCTCCCGGTATAACCGCCGGGGGATCCCGCCGGTGGTCATGGCAAAAGACGGCAAAGCCCGGCTTATTGTCCGTGGGGAATCCCTGGAGGATTTGGTAAAAAACGACCTATAATTAAGAGGAATCCCCCTTTTGCAAACGCATTAGGGGGATTTGATTAAATTACAGCGGAAATTCAGAAAAAATCTGTTGTTTTCCGTGTTTTTCAAAAATAATGGTTGACAAACGGGACAAGACTTGCTATAATAGATAAGCGTTGAGGATACGAGCCACTAGCTCAGCTGGCAGAGCATTTGACTTTTAATCAAAGGGTCCGGAGTTCGAATCTCCGGTGGCTCACCATTTTGTTCCTACCCCGCAAGGGTTTCTAAATAAATCGTTGCAAGCAATTGCAGCGCATAAAATGAGCCACTAGCTCAGTTGGCAGAGCATTTGACTTTTAATCAAAGGGTCCGGAGTTCGAATCTCCGGTGGCTCACCAACGAAAACCTCCAAACCGAAAGGTTTGGAGGTTTTCGTTTGCGCAGATGATTTCCGCGTCCCCTACAAAATTATTCAGATAGATTCCGGAAAGCCAAAGGGCGAACACAGTTCGCCCCTACAATTGCGTTTTTCGTTTGATTGTACGGAAACGGCGGGGCGTCGAGGACGCCGCCCCCTACATGTATTGTTGGATTGATTGTGAAAAAACAATAGAAAATGAAACCTCTCTATAACGGCAAGTTTATCTTGCCGTTCCAGCGGACGGATAGGAATTGAACCGCCCAAATAACAATATTGCGGGAACCTGCGAAACAGAGGCGCAACTTGTTTGCGCCAGCCAAAGTTTGTCGCGGGGTACACTGCCGCGTCGCCGTAAACAACCAGTCAGAAAGAAGGCGAACCCTTACGAGACGGCGCAGCTTGTCGCGCCGTTCCAGCGGTCGGTTTGGAGCTGTGCGGCCGCGTCGACTTATCAGCGGCGATTCGCCGCCTAGTGGAACTGGGATTGGTAAAGATTGGCGTAATAACCGCCCTTGGCCATGAGCTGGGCGTGAGTCCCCTGCTCCACAATGTTTCCGCCGTCCACCACCAGAATATTGTCCGCATGCTGGATGGTGGAAAGCCGGTGAGCGATGATAAAACAGGTTTTCCCCTTCATCAGTTCCTGCATAGCCGCCTGAATCTGGATTTCCGTCCGGGTGTCCACGTTGGAGGTGGCCTCGTCCAGAATCAGCATCTTGGCGTCCAGCAGCATGGCCCGGGCAATGGTGAGAAGCTGCTTCTGCCCCTGGGAAATGTTCACGCCGTCCTCGCTCAAATAAGTCTGGTACCCATCCGGCAGCTTCCGGATGTAGCTGTCAATTTTGGCGGCCTTGGCGGCGGCCGTCACTTCCTCCATGGTGGCCCCCGGCTTGCCGTAGGCGATGTTGTCAAAAATCGTCCCGTTAAACAGCCAGGTGTCCTGCAAAACCATGGCGTAAGAAAGCCGCAGGCTCTTGCGGGTCACATGCTGGATGTCGTGGCCGTCCACCGAAATCACGCCTCCCTGTGGGTCGTAAAACCGCATCAGCAGGTTGATGAGGGTGGTTTTGCCGGCGCCGGTGTGGCCCACAATGGCCACGGTGCTGCCCGCCGGGGCAATCATATTTAAATCCGGAATAATGATTTTATCCGGGGTGTACCCAAAGCGGATGTTTTCCATTTTCACATCCCCACGAACATGGTCCAGGACGATAGCGTCCGGCGCATCGGCCTTTTCGGAAGGCTCATCCAGCAGCTGGAACACCCGGTCGGCGGCGGAACAGGCCGACTGAAGCTCGCTTAGGATATTGGCGGCCTCGTTAATGGGGCCGGAAAATTTCCGGGAATACAGGACGAAGGAGGAAATATCCCCTAAAGAAATTTTGGAATAAAGGTATAGCAGCGCGCCGAACACACTGACCAAAGACAGGGAAATGTTATTGATAAAGTTTACCGACGGGCCGGTGATGCTGCCGTAGTAATCCGCATTATAAAAGGCGGTGACGGCCTCCTCATTTTTCTGGTCAAACCGGCTTTGCATGGTGGCTTCCTGATGGTAAGCCTTGGTGGTTTTGTGGCCGGAAATAATTTCCTCTGTAAAACCGTTCAATTCCCCCAGCTTCTCGGAACGCTTGTGGAAAAGGGGCCGCACCTTTTTGGTCCGGTACCGGGTAAAAAGGATGGAAGCCGGAACCGTCACAAAGAAAATGGTGACCAAAGGCGGCGAGAGCCGCACCATCATGATAAAGGAGCCTACCACCGTAATGACGCTGGTGCAGATCTGCAAAAGGTCGTTGGAAAGGGATGCGTTTACCGTGTCAATGTCGTAGGAAATCCGGCTTAAAATGTCGCCGGTCTGGTGGGTGTCGAAGTAGTTGACGGGCATATCCGCCAGCTTTTCAAAAACCTCTTTCCGCATCTGGTAAACGATTTTCTGGCTTAGATAGATCATCAAAGCCGACAGGATGTAAGAGAGCGCCGAGGATGCGGCGTAAAACACCGCCATGAGGAAGCAGTAATAAAACACCTGTTCAAAGATGACCGCGCCCTTCCCCGGCTCAATGGCGTCAATGGCGTAGCCGGACAGGGTCGGCCCCACCAGGGCCAGAAGGTTGCTGGCAATGGTCAGCATCAAAGCGGTGAACACCATCCCCTTGTGCCGCATGAGATAGGTCCCCAGCCGCAGAAGCACCTTGCTTTTGGGCTGGCGCATCCTGGGTTCTTTCCGGATATAACTAGGCAACGTTCCCGCCTCCCATCTGAGATTCACTGATTTCCCGGTAGTTTTCACATTCCTCCAAAAGCTCTTCATGGGCGCCGTAGCCGATTTCCTTGCCGTCCTCCAGCACTAAAATGTGGTCGGCGTGAAGGATGGAGCTGATGCGCTGGGCGATGATAATGGTGGTGGTCCCGGCATAGTGCTCCCGGATAGCCTGGCGCAGCTGGGAGTCGGTCTTGTAGTCTAAGGCGCTGGAGGAATCGTCCAGCACTAAGATCTCCGGCTTCCCCGCCAAGGCTCTGGCAATCAGCAGCCGCTGTTTCTGGCCGCCGCTTAAATTGGAGCCTTTGATGGCCAGCTCATAGTCAAACCGGCCCGGCAGCTCGTTGATAAATTCCAAAGCCTGGGCGTCCCGGGCAGCTTCCTCCAGCCTCTCCGGCGGGATATCCCGGCCAAAGGAGATATTTTCCGCCACAGTGTCGGCAAACAGCACGTCGTGCTGGAACACGATGCCGAATTTGGTGTGCAGCTCCTCCGGCGGGATGGAAGAAACTTCCCGGCCGTCGATGAAAATTTTCCCGCTGTCCGCCTCATAAAGGCGCATAAGCAGGTTGATAATGGCAGTCTTGCCGGAACCCGTGGCCCCGATAATCCCCAAGGTCTCCCCTTTTTTCAGGGAAAAGCTGATGTCGGACAGGGTTTCCTCTGTGCCGGAATAGGAAAAGCTCACATGGCGGAAGGCCACATGCTCCTCCCTATCGTCCTGTTCTCCTTCTTTCACCTGCAAATCCTCCAGGGTGTCCAGCACCTGGCTGATGCGCCCGGCAGAAGCGCTGCCCTTGGAATACATGACGAACATCCGGTTGACGGACAGCATGGCGTTTAAGATAATGGTAAAATAGCTCATAAAGGCGATGATCTTCCCCGCCTGGCTCACCCCGGCGTTGACCCGGTAGGCGCCAACCAAAATAATCAGGGTAAGGCCCAAATTTAAAATTAGGTTGACGCTGGGGTTGGTGACGGCCATGGTAAGGCCGGCCTTCTTCTCCCGGCCCACCACGTCCTGGTTGACCTCGTCAAAGCGGTTTTTCTCATAATCGGTTTTGGACAGGGCCTTGATGACCCGGATGCCGATGATGTTTTCCCGCACCACCTGAACCATCCGGTCCACGCCCTTTTGCAGGCTGGTGTAAAGGGGCACGCCCTTCCGGGACACCACCACCAGGATCACGGCCAAAAAGGGCAGGGTGGCCACCAAAAGCAAAGCCAGCACCGGCTCCAGGGTCAGAGTCACCACAATCCCGCCGATGAGCAGGATCGGCGCTCGGATGCCCAGCCGCTGCATCATCCCCACCATGCTGTGGATATTGTAGCTGTCGGAGGTAATCCGGGAAATCAGGGACGGGATGGAAAATCCGTCCACCTGGGCGCAGGACAGGCCGGAAATCTTGTGGAACAGGTCGTGGCGGATATTCTCCACCGTGCATTTGGACACCCACCCGGCAATCCGGTTGGCCATGACGTTGGTGAGCCAGGCGGCCACGGAACAGAACAGCATGATGCCGCCCCAAAGGAAAATCAATCCGATGCTGCGGGTGGGAATGACATTATCAATAATATACGCCAGACACCAGGGGATCAGTAAATCCATAATGGCCCCGATAAATTTAATGGTCATGCCGCCGGTCATCTTCCACACATAGGGGCGCAGGTAGGAAAAGAGCATCCTCATCCTTTTTCACCGCCTTCCAGCGGCTCCTTCTCCCTGGCAAGCCGCTTGTCGGCATAAGCCGCCGCTTTTTCCAGAACCCGTTCCAGCAGGCTGTCCAGCTGTTCCCGCTCCTCATCGGTAAAATCCTCCGTAAGGTAATGCCGCCAGTCAGCCAGCACCTGCTGGATGTAAGGGTACACCTCCATGGCCCTTTCCGTGGGGTACACCCGCATCACCCGCCGGTCCTTTGCATCCGGTTCCCGGCGGACAAAGCCGTTCTGCTCCAAAGAGGCTAGCTGCCGGGCCACGTTGGATTTGTTAATCAAAATCTGCCGGGACATCTGCTCCTGGGAGATGCCGGGGTTGCGGCAGACATTGGAAATGTACACATACTGCCCGCCGTTTAACCCCACTTCCGCCAGCCGTTCGCTGCGGTAAAGCTGGGAGCACCTTGCGGTGCGGCTGATACAGCGCATAAATGACTCCATAAAAGAACCTTCCCTCTTCAGATTGTTGCGAGTGCAACTTCTTTTTTTAGTATACCGTTCCCTCTGGAATTTGTCAAGCGGCGGCGCGGCATTTTCGTTAAAAATATAAGAATGCGGACACGATTCCTTTACGAAAAGTTCACTCCCTTTTGGGAGGATTGTGTTATACTAATAACATCAACAAACGAAATGAGGGTATTTTCTTGAACTGGCTTCGGAATTTTATGATGGGCCGGTATGGGCTGGACCAGATGACCGTGGGCCTGCTGGTGGGAATGATGGTTTTCTCACTCCTGTCCTCCCTGACCTGGTTTTTGCCGCTTTATTTGATTAGCATTGCGCTGATGATCTGGGCTGTTTTCCGGGTTTTTTCCCGCAACACTGCCGCCAGAGCCAGGGAAAATGAAAAATTCCTGGTTTTTTGGAACCAGGTAAAAAAATGGTGGAACGGGGTCCGGCAGTGGTTTGCCAAGCAGAAGCGCAAATGGGACGACCGCAAAACCCATGTGTATTTCCGCTGTCCCAACTGCAAAAAGGAACTGCGGGTTCCCAAAGGCAAGGGCAAGCTGGAAGTCACCTGTCCCCTCTGCCGCAGCAAATTTATCAAGAAAACTTAAACTTCGCCTCCTAATTATTTCTTCTATACCAGACCCCCTGGGGATTCGCTCCCCAGGGGGTCCTTCTTGCTTCATAAAAGGCAGACGCCGTCTTTCCCTAAAAAATAGTAGGGGCCGGGTTGCCCGGCCCGGCAGTACACCAGTATAGTGTCCGCGATTTTCAGAAACATCCCAAAAACGGGCGGACACTGAACGTTCGTCTGCTAAAATATCTAAATTACCGCGCCAGAGAGCCCATAGGGTCCCAGGGGGCCAGCTCGATAAGTTCCTGGTTCAGGTCATAGGCCTCCAGGTATTCCCGGCGGATCACAGCCTGGTAGACAAACTCGTCAAACCAGCTGTCGCTGGCGATGTAATAGCCCTTTTCGCCCCGGTCGTCCCCCCAGCTGTTCTCGATTTTCCAGCGGTTGGGCTTGCCGTCCGTAAGGTTCACCCCGGTGATGACCATGGCGTGGCACATGCAGCTGTCCCGGTAATCCAGCCGTTCTTCTTTGGTCAGGGCCAAATCCAGGCCGGTTAAAAGCTCGTACTCAAAGGACTTATCGTCCCAGGTTCCGCCAGCACGGTCGCCGAATTTGCCCACATCGCTGCCAAACCAGACTACTTCCCCAGCCTGAAGCTGGCGGATAATCAGCGCCTTCATTTCCTCCATGGGAAGGTTCAGGTAGGCCACCTTCTGCCCTTCGGCCACATTGCCCAGATATTTCACCGTATACATTTTGTGATAGGGTTTATCCTGGGTGGGGGCGTCAATAATGCTTAAATAGGCGTCCAAATCCATGTCCACATACTTTTCAAAAAAGCTCTTGGGAGTCAGTCCCCGGTCGATATGATATTCCTTGTCCTTATCCGCATACTCAAAGTCGAAGGTTTCCGGCGGCATCCCGTAGCAGATGCACAGGAAATCGAAAGCCTGCTTTAAAAGCTCCTGTTTTTTGGCTAAGACTGCGGCTTCCCCCGGGTTTTCCCGGCAGAGCTTCCGCAAAGCGGCGGCCCCCGCCTTTAAATTGGTGTTTAACAGGCGGTTCATGGAGCCGGTGCTGCTGCTCTGGCAGGTTTCGGGCATGGCGTGCTTGGGCACAACGCCGTATTTTTTCACGATGTTCACAAACATGTCCCACTGGCCGCCGTCATGGACGCCGGTTTGCAGCAGGTAGGTGACGGTGCGGTCGTCGGTGGGCAGCTCCGCCGTGTCCAGGATGCAGTCGTAAAAATAATTGACCCGCTCAAATTTGTCCCAAAAAGCGCAGTAGCTCTGGGACAGCTCAAACTGCTCCAAATTGAGCTTTGCGGCCACCCGCTCCCGCAGCACGTTTAAAGCGGCGAACATCCAGCAGCGGCCGCTGGATTTCTGATTGGTAGCGGACATGGTGGGGATTTCCACCGAAAAATGGTGGTGCAGCCGGGCGGCCTCCATGCCGCAGAAGGCGATTTCCGCCAGGTCCGTCTTGGAAGCCGCGTTGGCGGCTGCCCGCAGGGATTTATCGGCTGCAAACCCTTTCCGGAAAGCTTCCAAGGTTTGTGCAGCAACAGGGAATTGTTTCATCAAAATCACGCTCCTAATCGTTGGGATTCTGATTTGATTATAGCACAGCCCGCCGGTTTTGCAAGGGAAATTTCATAATTCTGTAAAAAAGCGCAACAAAATCCTCCTATTTTTGACACATATAAAGGGAAAGATGCAAAAAAGATAAAAAGTCTGCAAAAATGTTGCGTCCGGATTGCATTTTGTATTATAATAAATCTTATGCGAGAAAGAAAAAGCGCCTGGGACGCTCGAAAGGAGAAAGAGCATGGATTGTATTACGGTGGTAGTCCCCTGTTACAATGAGCAGGAAGTGCTGCCGGTATTTTACAAAGAGATTTGCCGAACAGCGGAAAAAATGGCCGGACAGGCCCGTTTTGAATTCTTGTTTATAGACGACGGCTCCAAGGACCGGACAAAGGAAATTCTAAAGGAACTGCGCCAAACAGACCCTCGGGTGTGCTATCTTTCCTTTTCCAGGAACTTCGGAAAGGAAGCCGGCATATACGCGGGCCTTCAGCACGCCTCCGGAGATTATGTGGCGGTTATGGACGCGGATTTGCAGCACCCTCCCGCCTTCCTGCCCCAAATGTATGAGGCGGTGGTTTCCGGGGAGTACGACTGCGCCTCCACCCGGAGGGTCAGCCGCAAAGGGGAAAAGCCCCTGCGCTCCCTCTTCGCCCGGATGTTCTATAAGGTAAACAACGCCTTTTCCCAGGTGAAAATGGTGGAGGGCGCCCAGGATTTCCGGTTTATGTCCCGGCAGATGGTGGACGCCGTTTTGGAATTGTCCGAGCGCAACCGCTTTACCAAGGGGATTTTCAACTGGGTGGGCTTCCGGACCAAATATCTGGAATATGAAAATGTGGAACGGGCGGCCGGGCAGACCAAATGGTCCTTTTGGGGACTGCTTCGGTATTCCCTGGAAGGCATCCTGGCCTTTTCCGCCGCGCCGCTGCTTCTGGCTCCCATTCTGGGCGGATGTTTCCTGCTGGCGGGCTTTGTGATGCTGATTTTGCATCTCTGTTCCCTGGATGTGAGCCTTTTGTGCGCGGCTCTGTTTTTAGTGGGCGGGGCGCAGCTTTTATGCATTGGGATTTTGGGGGCGTATTTCTCCAAAATGTATTGGGAAGTCAAAAAACGCCCCATTTACATCCTGAAAGAAATCCAAAAATAGCGGCCAAAGGAGGGTCCCATGGAAAAATTCAAGGAAAAATCCTTTTTGCTGAAACTGGTTGGAGGGTGCGCAGGCTTTCTGGCCATTTTTATCCTCATGTCCCTGACCCCTTTAACCGGGGACGACTGGTTTTTCTTAAACCGCCACACAACGGAGCTTTCGGGGCTGGCGGCCAATATCTCCGAGCAATGGCACAACTTAAACGGCCGGGTCTTGGGAAATATCTGCGCCATTTTGTTCAGCGGCCTGGATTTTGCCCGGGAGCTTGTCAAGGCCGCCGTAGTCTTTCTGACTATCCTGTTTTTAAACCGGCTCATCTTCCCAAAACAGCCCCAAAGCCTTTGGACAGGGCTGCTGATTGGGGCGGCGGTTTACATGATGCCCAAAGAAATGTACCGGCAGACCTACAACTGGATGGCCGGCTTTTTCAATTATGTGCCGGTGATGCTGTTTGTCCTTTTATACCTCTGGCTCATCCGGGATTTCCTGGCGGGGGATGCGGTAAAAAGCACCCCTTTTTCGGTGGTTTCCGCCGCCGTATTGGGGGTCTGTTCCCAGCTTTTTGCGGAGAACCTCACCATCTTCGTGACGGTGATGGCCATTTCCATGGTGATTTGGTACGGGGTTTCCCGGAAAAAGCTGAACCTGACCATGACCGCCTACGCCACCTGTTCCATTATCGGGGCGTTGATTATGTTTCTGTCCCCGGTTTACAGCCGGATTTCTGCCGACGAGGACAGTTACCGGACCATGAACCTGGGGGTCTGGGACCTTCTGGAGATGTTCGCCCAAAACTATGAAACTGTCGTCTGGTACGCCTTCCGGGCCTATCTGCCTATCTTAGTCCTGGCCGCCGCCCTCTGCTGCATCCTGCTGTCCAAAAACCGCCGGCTGCGCCCGGTATTCCGGTACCTTCTCATGGGTTTTGCCTGCCTGGGGCCGGTTTACGGCTTTATGACCAACGATGTATTGGCCAAGCCCCGGAACAATATCTTCAAATCCGCCATCTGGCTGGATTTGGCGGTGTGGGTGCTCTTCGGCGTGTCCATTCTTCTGACCCTGCTGACCTCCATGGAAAGCGTGTACCGCCGCCGGCTGGGGTTATTTTTCCTGTGGGGCATCCCCCTTTCCGCCGGTCCCCTTTTGTTTGTCCAGCCCATCGGCCCCCGGTGCTTTTACCTGTGCTACCTCTGCCTTCTGGGGGTGCTGTTTATCCTCTTTGCAGAAACGGTAAACTGGGAATCCCTTGACCGGGCAAAGGGAGGTCTGCTGCGGTTTGCCTCCCTGTTTCTGGCGGGGGCCGGGCTTCTCTTTTACTTCCAGGTTTCCTTTGCAAACCATGAAACCTTTGTTGCCCGGAGGGACACCGCCGAAGAGCAGGTCACGGCCGGGAATACGGTAATTACCCTGCCTAAATACCCCTACCCGGAATTCGTCCACGACACCGACCCCCAGAAAATGGAGTATATTTATCGGGATACTTACGGTTCTTTGACCTTTTTGGAACAATAAGCCTCCTTTTTTCATAGTTTGATAGAAAAAGGGGGTGGCAGAGATGTCCTGTGCCGGGCAGATTTCCGCTTTTGTAACGGCGGCCGCCAACCTGCTGGCGGAAAAATGCACCGACGAGGAACTGGCCGTCCTTGCCACAGCCCTGACACAGCTTGGAGACACCCTGGGTACCATTCTGGCTTACCGTGCCCTCCTTGACAGCTGCGTCTCCAAAGGAAAGGGAAACGCCCAATCCGGCAGGCGGGTTTTATAGGATTTGCCAGTAGAAAATCCCGCCAGGATTTGTTATAATAATAAAAATTCCATCTGCGGATTTTTATGCAAAAAGGAGGAGGCAAAATGAAGGTACTGCGGTGCGTCAATATTCCCACAACCAATATAGAAACCATGCGGGAGTTTTACGCCATGGTGTTTGAAACCACCGGAGACGATTCCCATGGCGGGCCAAACCGGGTGGAATTCCAAACCGGCAGCGTTATGCTGGTGCTCTGCCGGGTGTCTGCGCCGCCGGTGGTCCATCCGGAAAGCTGCGGCTTAGAATTTGGAACGGAAAATATCGACGCGGAGTATGAACGGCTCAAAAACGCCGGGGTGTCCCTGGACGGGCCTCCCGTGACCTACCCCTGGGGCTGGCGGGCTTTCGGCTTCCGGGATCCGGACGGCAACCATTATGACTTTGTGGAGTATGTGGGAGGGAACGCATGATTACAAGGATTTTGGAACCAAATGAGCTTTACCTGGCCCGTCTGGTGCAGGCGGTGTGCTTTGAGGGGAGCTTGGATTTTGAAAAGGAAAAGGAATCGGCCCTTTCCATGACGCCGGAAGAAATTGCCAAAGCAAAACAGCCCTGTGAATGGGGGCCGTTCCCCAGCAGCCGGTGCTGGGGGGCGTTTTCGGATAATGGGGAAACGCTGATGGGCTGTGTGAATGTAAACAGCTACCCTGTGCGCTTTGACGGCAAACAGCTGATGATGGGCGGCATCGGCGGCGTATCCACTTTGCCCCCTTACCGCCGGGGCGGCGTTATCCGTTCCTGCATCACCGCAGCCTTCCGCCAAATGATGGAAGGCGGGTTTGCTTTCTCCTTCCTTTATCCCTTCAGCCGGTCCTATTACCGGCAGTTCGGCTTTGAGGACGGGGGGCCTATGCACGAATGGGAAATCCAATTCTCCGCCCTAAAAACCCAAAATCCCGGCGGGAAGATCAAACAGCTTTTCCCGGGGGACGACCTGTCGCCTCTGACGGAGATTTACAACGAATTTTATAAAAACTGCAACCTTTCGGTCATCCGGAAGGAATTTGATCCCTCCCTTTCCAAGGAAAACCTCTTAAGCCAGCAGCGGTACATCTACCTTTGGCAGGACGAGGAAAACCGGCCCCGGGGATTCTTTATTTCCAAAAAGCAAAATCGGGTTATGGACTGCACCACCCGGTTCCCCATGAAAAACGCCTTCTTAGCCTTGGACGCCCGGGCGTATGAAGCCCTCTTCCACTTTGCACGCACCACTTTCGCGGCGGATTACGACGCCATCCGGCTGAACCTGCCCGGCTATATTCCTTTGTCTTACCTGGTTTCCGAGGGCAACGGCATCACCTCCTGCCAGCGCCACAGCAACGGCATGGTGCGGGCGGTATCCGTACCTTTGGCGCTGGAAAACTGCCGGTGCAAAGGCAGCGGCTGGGTAAAAATCGCTGTATCCGACCCGGTCCTTCCGGAAAATACCGGCGCCTGGGCTTTGGAATTTGCGGAAGGCCTGCCCAACCGGGTGTCCCGCACGGCGGAGGCGCCGGACATTTCCCTGCCCATCAGCGCCTTCAGCGCCTTAATCTGCGGCATCCGCACAGCGGATGAACTGCCCATGATGCCGGAAGCAACGGTGTTCCATCCGGACGCCCCCTTTGACCAGGTATTTTACGCAAAACCCAGCCATGTAATGGACCTGTTTTAATCAGGACGGGTTCCTGACCCCAAAAGGGCTGGCAGCTCATTTTGTTAAACGAAAAACACCCCGGATTTTCTTGTGAATCCGGGGTGTTTCTGTTTTACCGCATTATTCTGTGGGGAGCTGGACTAATCCGCCCTGCTGGCCCTGGTCAGGCTGGGTATTTCCGTTTGTGCTGGAGGAGCTGCTGTAATTTCCCTTGTCCTCCGCCAGTTCTACCTCTACGGTAAAGTTGGTCACTTTGCCGGTAACGCTCTGACGGACGATTTTCAGCTTAATGGTGTCGCCGGGCTCCTTACCCTCCATAATGGCCTTGACGTCGTCGGAATCCCGCACGTCCTGGTCGTCCATCTGGACAATGACGTCGCCGGGCTGTACGCCTTTGGCCGCCACATCCAGTTCCTCATTCACCGACTGCACCCACAAACCGGGGGTATAGCCGCTGATGGCGCCGGTCACGTCGCTGATGGCAATATAGGTGATGCCCAGCAGCACCCGGCCACGAACATAGCCGTAGCTGATCAAATCATCTACAATGGGTTTTGCGGTGGAAATGGGGATGGCGAAGCCGATGCCCTCAATCTGGGTGGAGGACAGCTTGGAGGAGTTGATCCCCACAACCTGGCCGTATTTGTTGATTAACGCGCCGCCGGAGTTACCGGGGTTAATGGCCGCGTCAACCTGGATAGCCTGCATTTCAATGACAGTGCCGGTGGTTTCGTCCTGGACCTGAATGCTGCGTTCCAGGCCGGATACGATGCCCTGAGTCACAGAACCGGCTAAGTTCAAACCGGTGGGGTTGCCGATGGCCACAATCCGTTCGCCTACAACCAGCTCGTCGGAGTTGCCGAATTCTGCGGCGGTCAGGTTGTTGGCTTCAATTTTCAGGACAGCCAGGTCGGTTTTTTCATCCAGGCCCACCAGTTCCGCTTCGTATTCCTCATCGTTGTCCAGCACCACTACAATGCCGCCGGCCGCGCCGTTGACCACATGGGCGTTGGTGATAATGTAGCCGTCGGTGCTCATGATAATGCCGGAGCCGGTGTTATAAGACTGCATAGGGTAAGTGGTGCTCTGATAAGCCACAATGCCCACCACAGAGGGCCGAACCTTGGCGGCGATTTCTTCCGTGGACAGCACCCCATCGGTGTATTCCTCCTCGTCAGGGGCCGGACGGTTGTTGAGGGACAGCTGGGGTCCGTCTGCCCGGGAGCTTTCTTCTGTCACAGCTTCGCTGCTTTCCAGGGTCATGGTTCTCTGAGTCTGGAAAACAATAAATCCTGCAAAAGCCGCCGCTGTAATCAGGAACACCACGGTCATAACCACCGCGAAGATTTTAAGGCCTGTATTGGACTTGGGCTTGGCCCCTTCCGGTCCTTTGGAGATCCGGTCGTAATCCTCGAAATTCCACTGGTATTCCGTCCCCTGGGTGTTCTGGTTTGGAGGCGGGTTCCCGCCGTTTCCGAAATTCTGGAAGCCGCCGTTATTCTGGCCTCCCGCCTGCTGGGAGTCCCCCTGGTAACTCTGCCACCCCTGGAACTGGCCGCCGGAGCTTTGGCCCTGGGACTGATTGTTTTGGGAGTCTGCATTATAGCCGGCAGGATTTTCACCGGGGGCTTGGCCCTTGGGTTCCTGGTTGTTCCTGTTTTCATTTTCGTTCATAAGGAAACCTCCTTTTCATTTCATACGCCTATTATAACGCGGGAATGTGAACGTTATTTGATAATCTGGAGAAATCATTGGAAATTTTCCCTTACGCCTGGGGCTTTCCATCCGTATGGGGAAGCTGAGCATTCTGCTGGCCGGGGTATTCCTTTTCCCGTCCCTTTACCAAAGCAGGGTTTTTGGAACGGGCGGTGGGGACGGAGAAGACAAACTCCGTGTATTCCCCCTGGGCGCTTTTCACAATAATATCCCCGCCGTGGAGGTTGATAATGGACCGGACCAGGTAAAGCCCTAAGCCCACGCCGTTTTTGTCAATGCCCCGGGACCGGTCGGTTTTGTAGAACCGGTCGAATACTTTGGGGATTTCCTCCTTGGAAAGGCCCTCGCCGCTGTTGCGGATGCCGATATAGGTCATATGGCCGTCCACATTGAAGGAAAATTCCAGGTACCCGCCCTCGTTTACAAATTTTACCGCGTTGTCCACCAGATTGTACACCACCTGATGGATCAAATCCGGGTCCGCGTCCACCATGACCTTGTCCGTATCCAGGCCCCGGATGTCCAGGTGCTTGCCGTTGATGCTCTGCTCAAAGCTGAACACCGTCTCGCAGATGACTTCCATAATGTCGAAGGGGGCGGTGTTGACCTTCAGCTCCCCTGCCTCAATCCGGGACAGATTTAACATGCTGCGGACTAAGCGGGACAGCCGCTTCACCTCGTCGGACACGATCCGCAGATAGTGGTTCTGGCGTTCCGGGGAAATGGTTCCGTCCAGGATGCCGTCAATAAATCCCGCAATGGAGGTCATGGGCGTTTTCAGCTCATGGGAAACGTTGGCGATAAAGCTCCGGCGCATGGATTCCAAGGTGGACAGAGACTGGGCCATATTGTTGAAGGACATGGCCAGCTGGCCGATTTCGTCGTCGCTGTCAATCCGTATCCGGGAGGTAAAGTCCCCCTGGCCGAATTTCTTGGCGGCCACCGACATTTCCCGCAGAGGCCGCACCATTTTTAGGGTCACAAAATAGGTAATGATAAAGGTGGCCAGCAGCACCGCAATGGCGCAGATCAGGAAAATTTTCACCATTTCCTTTAAAAAATCCTGCAAATCCTCGCTGGTGGACCCTACAAACAAATATCCGATGGTGGTGGACTGGTCCACCTGGATAGGCGTGCAGACGGTGTACTGGGGCGTTTTGTAATAATTGCCCAGCCTGCCGTTTTCCGCGTAGATCCCTTCGTCCGCTTTCTTTAAGATCTCCGGCGGCACCCGGTAGGTTTTGTGCAGCTCGCAGCGGGAGCCTTCGGTGCAGAACAGGGTGCTGCCGTTTACGTCCGTCAGGAAAATGGTGGAATTATTGGATTCCGAAAGGGTGGTCAGGGTGGGTTCCAGTATGGACTCCTCCAGTTCCACCGTCTGGGTTTCGGAATGCTCCAAGGCATACAAACGGATATATCTCTGCACCACCTGGGAGGTGCCGGTCAAAAGGTCCAGCTTATCCCGAACAAAATACTGGGCGGCAAAAGCCATAAACATGACCCCCAGCACCAGGATGGCCAGCAGGACAGTGACGGCGCACACCCGGAAATACTTGCTGAAAATGCTTTTCTGCATGGTTTCACATCCTTCCAGCAGAGAAACCGCACCGCATCTCTTAATGGTGCGGCGCGGTTAAAAAACGTCTGCGCTTATAAAAGTTCCGGGACCTCAAATTTGTATCCGACGCCCCAAACGGTTTTTAAGGACCATTTGTCCGAAACGCCCTCCAGCTTTTCCCGGAGGCGCTTCACATGGACGTCGATGGTGCGGGAATCGCCGTAATACTCAAACCCCCATACCTCGTCCAGCAGCTGGTCCCGGGTGTACACCCGGTTGGGATTGGATGCCAGGTGGTAAAGCAGTTCCAGCTCCTTGGGCGGGGTGTCGATGACCTTGCCGTCCACCTTCAGCTCGTATCGGGTCATATTGACCACCAGCTTGTCGTAGGAAACCTCTTTCAGGTCGTTTTGCTGGGTATTCTGGCCCACACGGCGCAGGACCGCCTTAATCCGGGCGATGATCTCCTTGGTGTCAAAGGGCTTGACCACATAGTCGTCCGCCCCCAGCTCTAAGCCCAGGACCTTGTCGAAGGTTTCGCCTTTGGCCGTCAGCATAATAATCGGCACCTGGCTCTTTTTGCGGATTTCCCGGCAGACCTGCCAGCCGTCCAAGCCGGGGAGCATAATGTCCAGCAAAATCAGGTCCGGGTGCAGGGTTTCAAATTTCCGCAGGGCTTCCTCGCCGTCAAAGGCCAGGTTTACGGTGTAGCCTTCCTTGTCCAGGTAAAGGCGCAGCAGTTCGCAGATATTCTGGTCGTCGTCTACAACCAGGATTTTTCCAAGAGCCATATTCATTCCTCCTTATTGGGGCATCATTTTGATCTTTGAATTGGTATTTCCATTATACCGTATTCATAATGACAAAGGCATTGTTTTTTTATGAACATTTCCGCAGGAAGGCTGAATTTTCCGCAAAAAATGTCAAAACCCAAAATATGTCAAAATCTGTTCACATCCCATATTTCCGGCTGAAATAGAGGGCCAGCCCCCCTTTCAGGGCCAGCACCGCCAGCAGCGCGGCAAACAGGGCGTAAAAGGCGTCCATGCTGACAAAAGCCAGAACCACCGCCCCGTTGGCAAACAAAAACAACAGGCAGCCGGCCGCCGCTCCCCCGCTTTTATCGGAAATCAGGATGCGGCGTTCGTCCATTTCCCGGCGGCGCTGCTCCGAAGCCTGCTCCCGGTCCCGCAGAAATTTTTTGTTCCGGTGGACAAGCCAAAGCCCGGCAACGATTTCCCCAAACAGGATGAAACTGGCATAGCTGCGGGCAAATTCCGTCTGGGTCCGGCTGTCCAGCAGGATCCCTCTGCCGCTCAGTTCCCCCAGGACAAAGATTGCGATGGCGCACAGCAGGACAAGTCCCCGCAGAAGCCAGATCCGCCCCTTGATTTTCGCCAAATACCCTTCCATTTTCACTCCTCCATTTCCGAAAAGTCGAATACTTCCTCAATGGTCAGCCGGAAATACCGGGCAATTTTATACGCCAGGGTCAGGGACGCGGTATATTTCCCGATCTCAATGGACGTAATGGTCTGCCGGGTGGTCCCCACCGCCTTGGCCAGCTCTTCCTGGGACAGCTTCCGCTCTTTGCGAAGCTCCCGGATGTGGTTTTTCATGGGCTCCCCCTTTCTTTTTTGACAAGTAGCCTTTGCAGTTTTAGTATAGTTTACTTTGCAAAAAATGTCAAGCATATTTTGCAAAAAAGCAAATCTTTCCATTCAAAAAAGATATGTATTTCTTATATTGCGCAAAAATCAAAATTTTCTTTTGAAAATATCTTGACAAGGCAAAAATAATGTGGTAATATAACAATATCATCACAAAAAAGGCGTTGATGGGGAAACGGTGTTTCCAAAGGGCTTCAGAGAGCTGCCGGCTGGTGCGAGGCAGCGCCTGGGAAATGGACCGGCTGGCCCCTGAGCCGCCCGCCAAACGGGGGAATCCCCTCAGTAGGCCGGGCCGGGATTCCCCCTCCGTTACCAAGGGGGCCTGTTCGCCGGAAACGGCCGATGGGAAAAGGGGGCGCGCTGCGCCAACAAGAATGGTACCGCGGAAGCACAGGCTTTCGTTTCTTGCAGAGGTAAGAAACGAAAGCTTTTTTGTTTATCCAGCCAAAGAGAAAGGATGCTGTTATGAAACACGCTGAAAAATACGCCATCCAATACTATCTGCCGCCGGAAACCCCGGAAAAGCCCTTGGGGAAATGGATGAAAAAAGACCACATTGAAAAGCCGCCTATCTGGTGCAGCGTGGACCTGCGGGACGGGAACCAGTCCCTCATCACCCCCATGAATTTGGAAGAAAAGGTGGAGTTTTTCAAGCTCCTTTGCAGAATCGGCTTCAAGGAAATCGAGGTGGGCTTCCCGGCGGCGTCGGAAACGGAATACCAGTTCCTGCGGACGCTGATTGAGGAAAATCTGATTCCCGACAACGTGACGGTGCAGGTTCTCACCCAGTCCCGGGAGCATATTATTGAAAAGACCTTCGCGGCCCTGGAGGGCTGCAAAAAAGCCATTGTCCACCTGTATAACTCCACCTCCGTGGCCCAGCGGCAGCAGGTTTTCCGCAAATCCAAGGAGGAAATCCTTCAGATTGCCGTGGACGGGGCGAAGCTCTTTGCGGAACACGCCGAAAGCTTCCCCGGGGACCTGCGGTTTGAGTATTCCCCGGAGAGCTTTACCGGCACGGAGCCGGAATACGCCCTGGAAGTCTGCAACGCTGTGCTGGATATCTGGAAACCGGCGGCGGAAAAAAAGGTCATTATCAACCTGCCGGTGACGGTGCAGCTTTCCATGCCCCACGTCTACGCCAACCAGGTGGAGTATATTTCCGAAAACTTAAAATACCGGGAAAACGTCATTCTCTCCCTCCACCCTCACAACGACCGGGGCTGCGCCGTGGCGGACACGGAAATGGCGCTGCTGGCCGGGGCGGAACGGGTGGAAGGGACCCTGTTCGGCAATGGGGAGCGCACCGGCAACGTGGACATCATCACCCTGGCTATGAACATGTACGCCCAGGGGGTGGAGCCGGGGCTGGACTTTTCCGACCTGCCCGCTATTACGGACACCTATGAAACCGTCACCGGCATGAAGGTGGGCGAGCGCCAGCCCTATTCCGGCGCTTTGGTTTTCGCGGCCTTTTCCGGCTCCCATCAGGACGCCATCGCCAAGGGCATGAAATGGCGGGAGGAACAGGGCGGCTCCGGCTGGAACGTCCCTTATCTGCCCATCGACCCGGCGGATGTGGGAAGGGAGTACCAAACCGACGTCATCCGCATCAATTCCCAGTCGGGCAAAGGCGGCATCGGCTACCTGCTGGAACGGAACTACGGCTACGACCTGCCGCCGAAAATGCGGGAGGACGTGGGCTACACCGTGAAAAGCGTATCCGACCATCTCCACAAGGAGCTTTCCCCGGACGAAGTGGCGGAAATCTTCCGCAGCCGGTATATCAACTACTTTACCCCCATCGACGTGGTGGAGGCCCACTTCTCCCAGGTGGGCGGCCTGTCCACGGTGATTACCGTGCAGGTTGGAGAAGAAAAGCACATCTTTAAGGCCGCCGGCAACGGCCGTCTGGACGCCATCAGCAACGCCCTGAAGGCGAACCTTGGACTGGAATACGAGCTGGTGACCTATAAAGAGCACGCCCTCCAGACCGGCTCCAACGCACAGGCCATCGCCTATGTGGCCATCCGCTACGGGGACGGAAAAATCAGCTGGGGCGCAGGCACCCACGACGACATTATGGCCGCATCTGTAAACGCCCTGGTTTCCGCCATCAACCGGCGGCAGCTTTGATAAGAAAGGATGAATCCTATGGGAATGACAATGACGCAGAAAATCCTGGCGGCCCATGCGGGGCTGCCGGAAGTCCGGGCGGGCCAGCTCATCCGGGCAAAACTCAGTATGGTCCTGGGCAACGACATCACCTCCCCCGTCGCCATCAACGAGTTTGAAAAGGCGGGGTTTTCCGGGGTGTTCGACCGGGAAAAAATCGCCATGGTTATGGACCATTTCGCCCCCAACAAGGACATCAAAGCGGCGGAGCAGTGCAAGCAGTGCCGCGCCTTCGCCAGACGGTTTGATGTAAAGAACTATTTTGACGTAGGGGAAATGGGCATTGAGCACGCCCTCCTGCCGGAAAAAGGTTTAGCGGCCCCCGGGGAATGCATCATCGGGGCGGACTCCCACACCTGCACCTACGGGGCGTTAGGGGCCTTCTCCACCGGCGTCGGCTCCACGGACATGGCGGCGGGCATGGCCACCGGGGAAGCCTGGTTCAAGGTTCCCTCGGCTATCCGGTTTGTGCTGACGGGGAAATTGGGCCCCTATGTTTCCGGAAAAGACGTAATCCTCCACATCATCGGCAAAATCGGGGTGGACGGGGCGCTGTACAAATCCATGGAGTTCACCGGCCCGGGCCTTGCAAGCCTTTCCATGGACGACCGGCTGTGCATCGCCAATATGGCCGTTGAGGCCGGCGCCAAAAACGGGATTTTTGAGGTGGACCAGATCACTTTAGACTATGTAAAAGGCCGGGTGAACCGGGAATTTACCGTTTACCAGGCGGATGAGGACGCCCCTTACGACCAGACCATTACAATCGACCTGTCGGCCATTGAGCCCACCGTGGCCTTCCCCCACCTGCCGGAAAACGCCCGGACCTTTGACCAGATTGGGGAAATCCCCATTGACCAGGTGGTTATCGGCTCCTGCACCAACGGCCGGATCTCCGATTTGGCCGCCGCTGCGGAGATTTTCAAGGGCCGCCGTGCCGCTAAGGGCGTGCGGGTCATTATCATCCCCGCCACCCAGGCCATTTACAAGGAGGCCATGAAGCGGGGGTACTTAGAAACCTTTATCGACGCCGGGTGCATTGTTTCCACCCCCACCTGCGGCCCCTGTCTGGGCGGGTATATGGGCATTTTAGCCGCCGGGGAACGGTGCGTGGCCACCACCAACCGCAATTTTGTGGGCCGCATGGGCCATGTGGACTCGGAAGTCTATCTGGCCAGCCCCGCCGTGGCCGCCGCCTCCGCTGTTGCGGGGAAAATCGCCGACCCCAGAAAAATCATGGAGAAGAAGGAGGAATCCCGATGAACGCCCAAGGTTTTGCACACAAATACGGGGACAATGTGGATACCGACGTGATTATCCCGGCCCGTTACCTGAACACCGCCGACCCCAAGGAGCTGGCGGCCCACTGCATGGAGGACATTGACGAGGAATTCCGCCAGAAATCAAAGCCCGGCGACCTGATCGTGGGGGGCTTAAACTTCGGCTGCGGTTCCTCCCGGGAGCACGCCCCTATGGCCATTAAGGCCAGCGGTGTTTCCTGCGTTATCGCCAAAACCTTCGCCCGGATTTTTTACCGCAACGCCATCAACATCGGCCTGCCCATCCTGGAATGCCCGGAAGCCAGCGAAAACATCCAGGACGGGGATGAAATCGCCGTGGATTTTGACACCGGCGTCATCCAAAACCTTACCCGGAAGGAAGAGTACCAGGCGGAGCCTTTCCCGGATTTCATCAAGGAAATCATCCAAAAAGACGGCCTTCTAAAATCCCTCAGCAAATAAGGAGCATTCTTTATGAAGAAAACCATTACCGTCATCCGGGGCGACGGCATCGGCCCGGAAATCATTGAACAGGCCCTTAAGGTCCTGGACAAAATCGGGGAAAAATTCGGCCACAGCTTCCAGTACCAGGAAATCCTGGCTGGCGGGGCGGCCATTGACGCCTGCGGCACATCCCTTCCCCCGGAATCCCTGGAAAAGTGCCTCCACTGCGACAGCGTCCTGCTGGGGGCGGTGGGCGGCCCCAAATGGGACGGGGTCCCCAAGGAGATCCGGCCGGAAGCCGCCCTTTTGGGCATCCGTTCCGCCATGGGCCTTTACGCCAATTTGCGCCCGGCAAAGCTTTTCCCTCAGCTGGCCGGGGCCTCCCCTTTAAAGGCGGAAATCGTGGAAAAGGGCATCGATCTGATGATGGTCCGGGAGCTGATTGGCGGGGCCTATTTCGGGGAGCACCGCACTGGCCTGGAAAACGGCGAGGAAACGGCCCACGACGACATGGTGTACGCGGAACACGAAATCGCCCGGATTGCCCGGAGGGCTTTTCAGATTGCCCGGAAACGCTCCGGCCGGGTGGTTTCCGTGGATAAGGCCAACGTCTTAGATACCTCCCGGCTGTGGCGGAAGGTGGTGCACCGGGCTGCCGCCGAATTTCCCGACGTGGAGTGCGCGGATATGCTGGTGGACAACGCCGCCATGCAGCTGGTGAAAAATCCCTCCCAGTTTGACGTCATTGTCACGGAAAACCTGTTTGGGGACATTTTGTCCGACGAAGCCAGTATGATTACCGGTTCCATCGGCATGATGGCCTCGGCCTCCTTAGGAGACGGGACCCGGGGCATGTACGAGCCTATTCATGGCTCCGCGCCGGATATCGCCGGAAGGGATCTTGCAAACCCCATTGGAACCATCCTTTCGGCGGCCATGATGCTCCGGTATTCCTTTGACATGGACAAGGAGGCGGACTGCATCGAACAGGCGGTAAACGCCGTTTTGGACGCCGGGTACCGCACCGCCGACTGCATGAGCGAAGGCTGCACCCAGCTTTCCTGTTCGGCCATGGAAGAAAAAATCCGGGAGCAAATCTGCTGACTGTAAAAAACGGACCGGAAAAACCGGTCCGTCCTTTTTCCAGGATATTCCAAAATCAATACTGGCGGCCCCAATAGAGCATATGCTTGGCGGGCTTGCCGCAGCAGACGCAGGTGTCGCCGATGTGCTCCTCCTCAAAGGGGATGCACCGGGATTTGATGTTGGTCAACTCCTTGATCTTGTTCTCGCAGGCCTCGTCGCCGCACCACATGGCTTTGATAAAGCCGCTCTGGTTGTTGGCGATGTCCAAAAATTCCTCCCAGTTATGGGCGGTAAAGGTGCGGGCCTCCCGGTTTTCCAGGGCTTTCTGATAAAGGCCGTCGTGGACTGCCTGCAAAGCCGCGGGAACGGCGGTTTCCAGCTCGTCTAAGGAAACCACAATCTTTTCCCGGTTGTCCCGGCGCACCAGGACGCACTGGTTCTGCTCCATATCCTTGGGGCCGATCTCCAGCCGCAGGGGCACGCCCTTCATCTCGTACTGGCTGAATTTCCAGCCGGGGGAGTTGTCGGAATCGTCCACCTTGACCCGGACGATGTTTTTAAGCCTTCCGCAAAGCTCCCGGGCCTTGTCCAAAACGCCCTCCTTGTGCTGGGCGATGGGGATGATAATCAGCTGGATGGGGGCAACCGCCGGAGGCAATACCAGGCCGTTGTCGTCGCCGTGGGTCATGATAATGCCGCCGATCAACCGGGTGGAAACGCCCCAGGAGGTCTGGTGGGGGTAGGCAAGCTTATTGTCCCGGCCGGTAAACTGGATGCCAAATGCCTTGGCAAAGCCGTTGCCGAAATAGTGGCTGGTGCCGGACTGGAGGGCCACGCCGTCGTGCATCATGGCTTCGATAGTGTAGGTTTCCTCAGCGCCGGCGAATTTTTCCTTATCGGTCTTTAAGCCCTTAAGGACGGGCATGGCCAGGGCGTCCTCGCAAAGCTCGGCGTAAACGTCCAAAATCTGCCGGGTTTCCGCCTGGGCTTCCTCAGCGGTTTCGTGCATGGTGTGGCCCTCCTGCCAGAGGAATTCCACAGAGCGCAGGAAGGGGCGGGTGGTTTTTTCCCAGCGGACCACAGAGCACCACTGGTTGTAGAGCATGGGCAGATCCCGGTAGGACTGGATCACATGGGCATAATGCTCACAGAACAGGGTTTCGGAGGTGGGCCGGACGCAGAGGCGCTCGGGAAGCTCCTCGGAACCGCCGAAGGTGACCCAGGCGCATTCCGGCGCGAAGCCTTCCACATGGTCCTTTTCCTTCTGAAGCAGGCTTTCCGGGATAAACATGGGCATGCAGACATTTTCATGGCCCAGTTCTTTCAAACGGGCGTCCAGGATTCTCTGGATATTTTCCCAAATCGCGTAGCCGTAAGGCCGCAGGATATAACAGCCCCGGACGCTGGAATAGTCAATGAGCTCCGCTTTCTTGACGATATCCGTGTACCATTTGGCGAAATCCTCGTCCATGGAGGTGATTTCCGCCACCATTTTTTCTTGTTTCTTTGCCAATTTCCTCGCTCCTTCTGAATCAAATACTGCTGTGCTTCATTATAGCAGATTCCAGCGGATTTTTCAACCGAAAACACGCCGAATCAAAGGTTTTTCAAATGCTTCCGGTACAAATTCCAGAACATCCAGATACTGACAAAGCAAGCTAGGATTTCCGCCACGGGGAAGGCAAACCAGACGTTTGTCACTTCTCCGGTCAGGGACAGAAGCCACGCCGCCGGAAGCAGGATAATCATCTGCCGCAGAAGGGAAACAACAAGGCTCTGGATCCCCTTGCCGGTGGCCTGGAATACGGTGGAAAAGAGGATGCCGAAGGCCGCAGGCAGGAAGCTTAAGCTGATAATCCGCAGGGCCGGGACGCCGATGCGCAGAAGCTCCGCATCCGCCGCAGCCTGTCCGGATTCCTTAAAGATGTTCAGCAAAGGCTCCGGGAAGAGGACAAACAAAAGCACGCCCAATGCCATAAGGCCCACCATAAAAACTGCCCCTAACCGGGTGGCCGAGAGGAACCGGGATTTTTTCCGGGCGCCGTAATTGTAGCCGAGAATGGGCATCAGACCCTGGTTCATCCCGAAAGCCGGCATGAAGATAAAGGACTGGAGCTTATAGTAAGCCCCCAGCACCGCCACGGCCGTGTCGGAAAAGCCGGCCAAAATGCCGTTTAAGCCCATGTTCAAAAAGGCGCTGATGGCCTGCATGACAATGGAGGGCAGGCCCACGGCGTAAATTTCCCGGATGGTGCGCCACTCAAAGCGGAAGCCCTTCAGTTCAATTTTTACATGGTGCTCCTTGAAACAGAGAACCAGCAGGGCGAAGACCATGGACACTACCTGGCCGATAACCGTGGCGATGGCCGCGCCTGCAACCCCCATAGCCGGGACGCCCAAATATCCAAAGATGAAGACGGGGTCTAAAATGATGTTGGTAATGGCCCCGGAAAGCTGGAACAGCATGGGGTAGACCATGTTGCCGGTGGCCTGCAGAATTTTCTCGCAGCAGATTTCCACCAAACAGCCGCCGGAAAAGATGGAGACGATGGAAAGATAATCAACTCCCATGCGGACGACGTTTTCATTGCCGCTGAACATCCTCATAAAAGCCTCGGAAAAGAAAAAGCCGAACAGCAAGAAGGGAATCCAGCTGAATAGGCCCAGAAAAATCCCGTGGGAAGCGGCTTTGTTGGCTTCCTCAAACCGGCGCTCCCCCAGCCGCCGGGAAATCAGGGAGTTGATGCCGACGCCTGTGCCCACCGCCACGGAAATCATCAGGGTCTGGATGGGGAACGCCAACGATACCGCCGCCAGGGCGTCCACTCCCAGCCGGGACACGAAAACGCTGTCCACAATGTTGTAAAGGGCCTGCACCAGCATGGAAAACATGGCGGGCAGGGACATGGACAGCAAAAGCGGAAGCATTTTCTGCGTGCCCATTTTGTTTTCTTTGATTTGTTCCATTCTTTCATCTCCTGTTGTTTATTTGTGTTATTTGCGAAGCCCCCTACAAATCTCCTCAAAGCCTACGAAAAAATTGTAGGGGACGATGCCTGCATCGTCCCGGGATTTATCCGAAATGCATCAAAAAGGCGGGCGGATGTGGGCATCCGCCCCTACAAGCGGCTTTTCCATTTCTGTCTAACCTTACGGGGAGTGCTCTCTTGATGACGCAACTTGTTTGCGCCAACTGAAACTTGACGCGAGGACTGCGACCGCGGCGAATTGGCAGCGGGGCCTCCCCGCCCGCGTCGAATTGGCGGCCCGGCCTCCGGGCCCGGGCAGAAAAACAGACGGGTTGAAACGCCCGTCTGTCCATTTTATGAAATAATTATAACATAAAATCCCGCAAATTTCGACCCGGGAACTTAAAATTCTACTTCCTGCCGGAATGGGCGGAGAATCCCCGCTGTTTTTCGGATAAATTATCCACGCAGGCCATATTCCATGGGAATATGGGGGATTCCCACCTCCAAAAATTCCCCGCCGGTTGCGGAAAACCCCAGCTTTTCATAAAATCCCGCCGCTGTTTTCCGGGCGTGCACCGTCACCTTTGCAGCCCCTTCCCGGAAAGCCGCCTCTTTCACCAGTTCCCAGAGCCTTCTCCCGACGCCCTTTCCCCGGCAGGATTCCGCCACCGCCGCCTGCTTCATCCGGAAGGCCCCCGGCGCGTCCGGGTCCGGCAGGAGCATCATGGTTCCCACCACTTCCCCGTTTTCCACGGCGGAAAAATGCCGGTAATCCTTTTCGGCAGACAAATCCTCTGAAAATAAATCCAAGCCCAAAGGCTTCCGGAGCGCCCTGTCCCGCAGTTCCAGATTTCTCCGGTATTCCGGGCTTCCGTAAGGGGCTTCCAGCACTGCAATCCCGCCGTCCAGGCCCGTCATGCGCCGGATGGTGCGGATTACCCCGTTTTCATCGTTGGAGGGAACCCAGAACCGGGCCAGCTTTTTCAAATCCGGGTGGGCGTTTTCCATGGCGCAGCTAGTAAAGCAGGCCCCCATCATCTGGGTGTCGTTTAAGTAATCCCCAAAGGCCATGGTTTCCTCCGGCGAAACGCCGCAGAGCTTTTCCAAAGCCGTCAGGGCCGTCCCTTTGTTGGATTCCCCCATAATGTCAATCCACCGTTCCCCGGACAGCGTCACCTGGAACCGGCCCTCCGCGGCCTTTTTCATGGCCGGGTAGCTGTTGGTTTCGGCGTCCTTTAAATCGTACACGGCGATTTTGCAGACATTTGCTTCAACCTTCAGGAGATCATCTACATATTTCAACTTTTCGTAATACATGGACGCGTTTTCCGCAAATTCTGCCCCAAAATCCTCGCAGTAGGCCGTGTCCGGGCAGCAGAGAATGGGGCAGGCGCCGGGGATTTCCCGCAGCTGTTTTATGAGGGCCTGCCAGTCCCTTTTTTCCATAGGCTCCAGGAAGATAGGCGCGCCTTTGTCAAAAATCATGGTGCCGTTTTCGCAGAGGAACAAAATCTCGTTTTCCATGCCGGGGAACTGCCTCACCAGGTTATAATACTGCCGGCCGCTGGCCACGGCGAACCGGACGCCCCTTTCCCGGAGCTTCCCCAAAACGTCAAACAAATCCGGCGGCAGGCGTTTTTGGGAGTCCAGCAGGGTCCCGTCCATATCCGCCGCAATCAGTTTAATCATATACCCCATCCTTTCCGGAAAAGCCTGTGTCGTACCGGTTTTATCATACCACAAACCGGAGGTCCCCGGCTAGATATGTTTCAGAAAAGATACACAGCCTGTGTCCCGGAATTTTGGTAAATATTGAAAAGCCGCCCGGTTTCCCGGACGGCCGCGCTATTCCTCTGTTGGGGAGGGATTTTCCCGCACCAGCTCTTCCATGGTGGTGTGGAGAATTTTCGCCAGGGCCTTGAGTTCCATGTCCCTCACGAATCGTTGTCCCTTTTCAATTCGGAAAATAACATTTTATCAACGTCAATCCCCTGCAACTGCAATTTAGCGGCCAAAGCCTGCTGGGACAGCGCCGGTTTTTGCTGCCTGCGGAGCTGGGCGATTTTGCTCCCGCACAGATTTCGGGGTTTCTTGTTGTCACAAGGGCTGCACATGTTACCATCTCCCTGATATTCTTTCCCTTTCTATTATAGAACAGCAGGAAAATTTTTTGACATTCACCAAATGTCATTTTTGCAGAAACCTAGTTTTGTAGGGGCGGGGTTTCCCCGCCCGCCGATTTTTCCGAAACGTTTTTACATTTTACGCGGGACGGGAAACCCGTCCCCTACAGCTTATTCTGACACGTTCCGGGCGAACACAGTTCGCCCCTACAAACCGTTTGGGTTATCAAAACGATAGGAAATGAATCGTTCCCATACGGTGAATTTATTTCGCCGTCCAGCGGTTGGAAAGACGCTGTGCGGCCGCATCGCGTCATCAAGCAAGCTTGATGACTATGCCAGCGGCGGCTCGCCGCTAATATTTCAGTTTCCGGTCCCGGAGCTTTTCCGCCCCCAGGCCGGGCTTGTTGACCTGCCTTGCCCGGGCGATAGCAAAATCCCCGTCCGGCACTTCGTTTGTAATGGTGGAACCGGCGGCGATAAAGGTATTGTCGCCGATTTCCACCGGCGCAATCATATTGGTATTGCAGCCGATAAAGGCGTTGTCCCCGATTTTGCACCGGCACTTTTTCACGCCGTCATAATTTACCGTGACGCAGCCGCAGCCGAAATTCACGTTCCGGCCCACGTCGCTGTCCCCAATGTAAGTAAGGTGGGCCACCGCTGTCCCTACGCCTATATTGGAATTTTTGATTTCCACAAAATCCCCCACATGGACGTGGTCGTCCAGCACGGAATTGGGCCGCAGGTGGGAAAAAGGCCCCACGCTGACTTCCTCCCCCACCCGGGACTGATAGCACTGGGACGCGTTGATGGTGCTCCGGTTCCCGATGACGCTGTCCACAATGACGCTACCGCCGGTGATGACGCAGTTTTCCCCAATGACCGTTTCCCCACGCAGGGTGACGTTTGGGGAAATCCGGGTCCCTTTGCCGATTTTCACCGATTCCTCAATGACAATCCCATCGGCGCACTCAAAAATCACCCCGTTTTCCAGGTGCTTTTGGAGCACGGCCAGACGGGCTTTTTCCATTTCCGCTAAGCTGTTCATAAACGCATCCTCCCGCATCATTTTTCTTCTATCATACACGCATTTGCTCCCTTTGTAAACCCCTTTGCCAAAATATGTACAAATTCTGTGGAATACGCATAAACTCAAAAAATTTATAAAATATCTCTGGAAAAAGTAGGGGAAGTTTGCTATAATATTACTGAACACAGTGAAGCAGACTGCCCGTTTTTGGAACCAGTCTTGTTTTCTCTGTGAAAAATGTAGGAACGCTGGAGCTTTTCCGCCGGGCTGTCCTGGTTTTCCGGGGATAAAGTTCCTGCTATCCATAAAATTATGGAGGTAGATCACAATGCAGAAGAAGTATGTTTACCTTTTCACCGAAGGTAACGGCAAAATGCGCGAGCTTCTGGGCGGCAAGGGCGCGAACCTGGCTGAAATGACCAACCTGGGCCTGCCGGTTCCGCAGGGCTTCACCATTTCCACCGAAGCCTGCACCCAGTACTACGAGGACGGCCGCAAAATCAACGATGAGATCCAGGCTGAAATCATGGAATATGTCGGCAAAATGGAAGAAATCACCGGCAAGAAATTCGGCGACCACGAGAACCCCCTGCTGGTTTCCGTTCGTTCCGGCGCCCGCGCTTCCATGCCCGGTATGATGGACACCATCCTGAACCTGGGCCTCAATGAGGAAGTTGTGGAAGTTATGGCCGCCAAATCCGGCAACCCCCGCTGGGCTTGGGACTGCTACCGCCGCTTTATCCAGATGTATTCCGACGTCGTTATGGAAGTCGGCAAAAAATACTTCGAGCAGCTCATCGACAAGATGAAAGAGGAAAAAGGCGTCACCCAGGACGTGGAGCTGACTGCTGAGGACCTGAAAGAGCTGGCTAACCAGTTCAAAGCCGAGTACAAAGAAAAAATCGGCGCGGACTTCCCCTCCGACCCCAAAGAGCAGCTCATGGGCGCCGTCCAGGCTGTATTCCGTTCTTGGGACAACCCCCGCGCTAACGTTTACCGCCGCGACAACGACATCCCTTATTCCTGGGGTACCGCTGTTAACGTCCAGATGATGGCCTTCGGCAACATGGGCGACACCTCCGGCACCGGCGTTGCCTTCACCCGCAACCCCGCTACCGGCGAAAAGAAACTGTTCGGCGAATTCCTGATGAACGCCCAGGGCGAAGACGTGGTTGCCGGCGTTCGCACTCCTCAGCCCATCGCTCAGCTGAAGGAAGTTATGCCTGAAGTTTACGACCAGTTCGTAGACATCTGCCACACCCTGGAAAACCATTACCGCGACATGCAGGACATGGAGTTCACCATTGAAGACCGCAAGCTGTACATGCTCCAGACCCGTAACGGCAAACGTACCGCCGCCGCCGCTCTGAAGATCGCCTGCGACCTGGTGGATGAGGGCATGATCGACGAGAAGCAGGCCGTGGCCATGATCGATCCCCGCACTCTGGACACTCTGCTCCATCCCCAGTTTGATGCCGAGGCCATCAAGAAGAGCGCCGTCATGGGCAAGGCTCTGGGCGCCTCCCCGGGTGCTGCCAGCGGCAAGATCGTCTTCACTGCTGAGGACGCCAAGGAGTGGAATGACCGTGGCGAGAAGGTGGTTCTGGTCCGTCTGGAGACCTCCCCTGAGGATATCGAGGGCATGAAGGCCGCGCAGGGCATCCTGACCG
>DVJP01000004.1 GCA_018716725.1 Candidatus Merdivicinus excrementipullorum
TCCAACAAGCGGATGCCAAACAGGTTTCCAATCGTTCCGATGCTCTTACTCAGGAGTTTATTCAACTGGTTTCCTCCACAGATTTTAATGCGACAGGATATTCGGACACCTTAGTGATCCGGACCATTGAAGAAATTACAGTTCTTTCCCATGATAAAATTCGGATTCGATTTATGGGAGGGTATGCGGTTGAGGAAGAATTGGGAATGTAGCTGGGTAAGCGATTCATTTAACATCTGATTGACCGCTTGAAAAATGTAGCCATTTATGGTACAATTAACAATAACCACATAGGACTTACAAAAAGGGACACCCGCTTAAAATTATAAATAGGGGAATAGAATGGATGCAGCAATAGTAGGCGTTATTGGCACAATATTAGGGACTATACTTGGTTGGTTTCTCAATAGCCTTTCAAATAAGGGTAAGTTAAAACTCTATATAACATCTTGGGAAGATGATTTTCAATATCTGGATGAAATCGGTTGTGCAGTCCCAAGTAATTCTATAGAACAAACAGAATTTTACTCATATAAGTTGTCATTGGATATTTACAATTCAAGCGGTGAACAGAAAATCATGAGGAATATTGCAATTATTTTTAATGATGGAAAATCTGATCTATATAAAAGTATTCCTCAAGATATTGGATCGAGAAGAATCTCCGGCTCTGTGGCTGTTTATGATAACGTTCTTCCCTTAAATATTCCGCCTAAAACCGTTGTTCATATAGAGCTGCTAAATACAAATCATGGCCATGAACTGGATTATATTTGGAATACGAAAAGAATTGGCTTAACCTATACAGACACCAAAGGCAAAGATAAACGTGTGATTATTAAATCAGAAGATTACGCGAACTACTTCAATAAGTGCAGCCTGAAAAATTCTTGAGTTTTTATAAGCCAATATGCCACATAAGCTGTGCGCTCCTAGGTATCTTTTTTGCAGCATCACCACAGCGGCGAATCGCCGCGGATAAACGCGCACTCACATTGTGGGTGCGCGTTTTGTTTTACTCCCGCGCTGTTACGCTGGAAGGTTTTCGGCGGTGGTTCAGCCTGGAGCAGAACGCGCTCTGGGTCTTTTTTCTATATTTGGCGTGAGTATCCCGCGTTGAAACAGGCATCTTTTTGCAGCGTCAACAATACCTTTCTAATTTAAAAAAAGCCTTACAAACCCCGCAACTGTGGGATTTGTAGGGCTTTTTCCTTTGTTCTGAAAAGCCGATACTGCACTGACGGATTATTTTAAAAAAGGGAAGGGATTCCAGCAGAGGGCAGCAGTGAAAATGTCGGGAGGCAAGCGTGGCAAAGAGCGCTTATGTTTGATTCTTTTTTCGGTAATGCGCTGGGGTATAACCGGTAGTCTCTAAAAATATACGGCGGAAATTACGGTCATCCGGGTAACCCACCTGAACCCCAACGGATGAGATGGATATTTTCGTGTTGGCAAGCAGCTTCTGCGCCTGCTGAATCCGCAGCTGTTTTAAATAATCCCCAAAAGTTAACCCGGTTTGCTCCTTAAACAACTGGGAAAAACGGCTTTTACTCATGGCGGCTATTTCCAGAATATCCGATAGGGATATATCTTTCATATAATTTGTTTGAATATAATCCATCGCTTTGTGGATCGAATACACGGAACTATCCTGCGGGCAAAGACAGGCGGCTGTGTCCGACCGGAGCTTTTTCAACCACTGAACCCACTGATACCACCACGTCAAATTTTCCGTTTGGGTGAAATAATCGGTTGGGGTCAGATGGAGGTAAGACGCGCAGAAAAGATACGGCTGGTAGAGAAATACCACCAGTTCTTCCCGCGTCATTCGCATTTCCGGGATTTTTTGCAGAATTTCCTGAAAAGCCTTGTCCTGCATCAGCCATTCAGAGCCTTTCATAAGGGCGGCCGTCTGATCCCGTTCATCTGGCCTTTCCAATAGTTCGCCCTCCTGGCAGAAGTAGCATTTACATTCCGGCTTGTACAGATAAAACAGCCGGGTATTGAGATACTTTTTAATTTGGCCGGTTAGCTGCCGGAACGACTGGCCGAATACGCCTGTCATTTTCAGGCAGATGATTTGAGGAGCCGCAGGCGGTTCTTCCCCCGTAGGCAGCAGCCACATATTTTCCGCCAGTTTTTGCAGAGCATCTCCTTTATGAAAGGGCTGACCCGGATCTAAATTGACGCAAACCGTCAACTCGTCGGTTTCACAGCAGGTTTCACCGGGGAGGCTGGCCAGCCGTTTCAGCAGGTTTTTCAGGATACTGCCGAAATTCTGCCGTTCAATCTGCGTTTTTGTAATATAATCGACTGCCCCCAGGCGCAATGCCTGCTGGACAAAATCAAAGTCCTGATGCATCGTCATAACGACAATGCGGACTTTTGGATAATCTTTCCGCACTCTTTCTAAAAATTCAATGCCGGATATTCCCGGCATCGTCAAGTCCGAAAACATCAAATCGGTATCCGGGTGCTCTTCCAGAAAATGAAGGGCGGCGCGCCCATTTTCCGCTTCTCCGATAATTTCGATATGATAGCTTTCCCAGTCAATTAACCGCCTCAATTCGCTGCGCACCAGCTTTTCATCGTCAACAATCAGAGTCTTTAGCATAATACCCTCCTTTTGTAAAGGGAAGAATAATCTCTATGCAGCTTTCATTTCCCACATTTTCCGCTCGAAATTCGTATGCATGGGGAAAGGCGGATTCCAAACTTTGCACAACATATTGGATACCGATTCCATTGTTGGAAATATCCTCTTTCGATTTGAGAATCCTATGGATTTTTTCTACATCAATTGGCGTCCCATTATTATAAATCCTTATAGAAATTTTGCCATTTTGCAGGACAGAAGTGTGGATATGGATCCGGCCGTTTCCCTCCAAACCGTGAAAAATAGCGTTTTCTACAAGAGGCTGAAGCAAAAACCGCGGGCATTCTGTCTGCAGCATTGGAGCAGGCATGGTATTTTCTATATAAAAATCAAGGTTGTACTTTAATTGTTGGATGGTAATATAGCGGGTAATAGCGTCCAGTTCACTGGCCAAAGTCGTTGTCTTATCCTTCTCCATATTGTACATCAGCAGTTCGTTTAAGGACGATACAAACGTTTCAACTTCGCAGTATTCCTTCTGAGATGCGTACCATTTCAACGTGTCCAATGTATTATGTATAAAATGCGGGTTGATTTTTGACATCAAATGTTTGATCTCCAGCTGGGACTTTTCCCGCTCTTTTATTTTGACCGCCTGAATCAAAGAAAGGATCTGCAGTTTCATCTTATGAAAGTATTCAAGGTTCTGATCCAGTTCCCGGACATGGATTTTCTGAATGCGGGCTTCAATATCATCGCCCAGGATATTATCCAAGTTTTCCTGGAACGCCCGGAGAGGCTTATAGATGGATTTCCAGATCAGCATGCACACCACAAAGCTCAAGCCCGTTGCCAGCGCCGTTATCAGCAGAAAACCGATGTTAATCTGGTGAATATAGCGGTTGTATATATTCTTAGGAACAAATATCTGTAAGCTCCAGCCCTGTTTGTCGTAAAGGGCATAGGGCAAATACGGCCTGTCATGGATTGTTACCCCGCCGGCTCCGCTTTCCGGGATCTCTTGAAAACAGGGGATCACGGACTCGCTGCTGGAATAAACCACCTGCCCGGTGTCGGATACCACTGTATAGATGGCGTCCATTTGGTCTAAAGTCGCGGCGGAAAAATCTTCCATCTGTTTATAGCCGGATTCAATATATAAAATGATTTCCGGCGTGTCATAAAAGGAAAGCGTCCGCACCAGGGAAACAACCGGATAGCGTCCCGCCTTGGACCTGGTGTCGTGAGGGCCGTAGAGCGTAATCAGGTTTTGCCTGCACAGCCGCATGCCGGACTCTGGGAGCTGCGCCCGCGCCAATGAGGACTCGTTAATTTTTGTTAAAACGCCGTCATCGTAATACAAAAAGGAAATATTGTTAATATTAGGATTGGCCACCTCATACACGGCGATTTGCTTGGCCAGGTAGTCCATGCTGTTAAGTTTCAGGATCACATTGTCCGCCGTAAAGTAATCCCGCAGCTTCCCGGTCAAATTATCGTCTACGGTCAGCTGCTGGGACATGTATTTCATACTGTCGATCAACTCGTCCATGTTGCTTTTCAGGTTCTCCAATTCATTGGAAATAACAGCGTCCGTATTCTTCCGATAGAGCTGATAAACCTGTCTGTTTGTAAAAAAGCAAATGAGCAGCAGCGGAAGGACGGCGCTGCTGACCAGCAGGATCTTCATTCTGGACTTTATTGATAAGTTATATCTCCACTTTTCCCAAAGCATGAGTAAGCTCCTTTGCGCGCCGGTTTTCCCTCTATAATTTTTCTGCATTTCTTTCATATTATATCATAATTGCCATATATTTGTAAATACCTTGATTTTTATTCACCGTCTCTTAAAAATCGGACAATATTACCGTTTTTTAAGACGATTTACCCTGTTATTTTTCTCGTAATATAATTATAATAAAAATGTAAAGATTATTGCACAAAAAACAGGTGTAATAAACAAACATGATTACAGGAGGGTACTTATGAAAAAGTTGACAGCTATCTTACTTGCGGCTATTTTGTGCGCGTCTGCTCTGGCAGGCTGCGGAAATGACAGCGGCAGCAGCGGGGAAGCGGAAAACCCCAGCAGCGAAGCGGCCAGCACGGCTGAATCCGGCGGCGGCGAAACGGCCAAAACTCCTGACGAGCTTCTCCATGAAAAATATGAGGAACCTGTAAAAATTACCTTTGTCCTTTCGTACCGCGACCCGGAAAACCCGGACGCCCCGGATGAGCTGACCCCGGAAACCGCCACGGCAATTAAAAAATTCAAGGAAGAACTCAATATCGAAGTGGAATACAGCTGGATCGTCAACACCGACCAGTACGAATCCAAATTCGGCGCGGAGCTGGCCGCCGGCAACCTGCCGGACGTTATGTCCCTATCCGCCAATCAGTTTGAGGACCTGTATTCCCAGGGCGGCCTTGGGGACATGACGGAAGCATACAACAATTATGTAAACGAGGATTTGGAAAGCATCATCAACTACGATGGTGAAATTATCAACACCGCCATGCGCGACGGCAAAATTTACGGCATCCCCAAGGCTACTTACCCGGGCCAGTCTACCAGCCAGACTTATTATGATATGAATAAATTAAAGGAAGCGGGCATCACCAGTTATGACCAGCTCCCCAAGACCATTGAAGAGTTTGAAGCCCTTTGCGACCAACTGCTGACTATGGACTTAGACGGCAACGGCAAAACCGGGGATCCGGTGCTCCCCGCCGGAAAGAGCTACTACGCCTGCGGCCTGGCGGATTTCAGCCCAGTTTTCGAGGCATACGGGGCGGCTGCCAGCGGCTGGTATGACGACGGCACGGGGACCCTGGTGTATTCCGGTGTCCAGCCGGAGGTAAAAGAGGTCCTGACAAAGCTCAATGAGTGGTACAATAAGGGGTATGTGGCCAAAGACTTTGCGGCCCAGGATGTTTACGCCGCGGATTCCCCGCTGATTTCAGATATTGCCGCCGGAAAATTCGCCATCATTCCCGGTTCCTGGTGGATTCCCAACTGGCCCTTGAACGAGAACAAGAAGAATGATCCGGACGCCGACTGGGTTGTCGGCCCCACCCTGACCCTGGACGGGCAGGATCCCGTAGTTACCGTATCCCGCTACCCCTTAAGCGGCTTTACCGCCATCAGCCGGGACTGCGAGCATCCGGAAGCAGTCTTTAAAATGATGAACTGGGAACTGGAATATGAAAAAGAAACGGCAAACCCCAACTGGATTGCAAACGCTTCCGAGGAACAGCTTTTAGAGAAAAACTCCCACGTCTACCATTGGCTGCCCTGGACCGTGTATAACCCCACCTGCCTGGTCGACAACTATGAATTTATTTCCAAAAAAGCTGCGGAAGGCAGCACCACCGTTACCGATGAAGAAGCTCTGGGCAACTCGGAGTTCTGGGGTGCCTGGAACGCCTACGTGAAGCATGTGGATGGCACCGAGGACGCAGTTTCCTGGGGAACTTACACCAGCCGCGTAGCGCCGGAAGGCGGCGTTGCCAAGATGTACGAATACTACACTACCGCGGAAAAACGGTATAACGAAGTTTATGTAACCACTCCTTCTATGATTACCAAACAGGGTGAAATGGGGAAATATCAGGACACCACCTTCCTCAGCATGATTATGGGCGAAACCCCCATCGACGATTTTGACAAATTTGTAGAGGAATGGAACAACTTAGGCGGCGCGGATATCGGCAAAGAAGTCAACGAATGGTATCAAAGCAAATAGTTCTAACGAATGAAAAGCCGTGGGGGACTTTCTCCCATGGCTTTTCCAAAAGGAGGCGTTTCATTTATGAAGAATCAGAGTCCAGCCCGCCCGCGGAAAAAGCATTACACCATCAACCGGACGGCCCCTCTTCACATTATGCTGATTCCGGCGGTAGTCTTTACGTTCCTGTTCGCCTATCTTCCTCTGTTTGGCTTGGTCATGGCCTTCCAGAACTTTAAGCCTCTGCTTGGGTTTGCGGAATCGGAATGGGTAGGTTTTGACCAATTTGCGTATATTTTTTCCGTTCCCAGCTTCTGGATTGCCTTGAAAAACACCTTCATTATCGCATTTTTCAAAATTGTTTTGAACATTATAGTTCCCTTAATCATAGCGCTGCTTTTAAACGAACTTGCAGGAAAGTACTTTAAGCGGTTTGTGCAGACTACCGTATTTATCCCTTATTTCTTTTCCTGGGCAATCCTGGGAGGCATGATCCTGGAAATTTTCGCCTATGACGGCGTCATTAACAGCGTGATTTCCGCGCTGGGCGGCGAACCCATCGCGTTTCTTGTAAGCAATACCTGGTTCCGTCCCATTGTCATTGCTTCCGACGTTTGGAAAGGGGTGGGCTACAATACGGTGCTGTTCCTGGCGGCCATCACCAACGTGGACCCGACTCTCTACGAAGCGGCCATGGTGGACGGCGCCGGACACATGAAACAGTTAACCAAAATTACCATCCCGGGCATTGCGTCCATGATTGTACTTCTGACGATTCTGGGGTTGGGCGGCATTTTAAACGCCGGGTTTGAGCAGATTTTCATTTTGTACAATCCCATCGTGGAAAAAACCGTCGATATTATCGACACCTTCGTTTACCGCCTTGGTATTGTGTCAACCCAGTATTCCGCCGCTGCGGCCGCGGGCCTTTTCAAATCAGTGGTATCCATGGTCTTTGTAGGCGCATCCTACTGGATTGCCTATAAGACGACCGACTACCGGGTATTCTAGGAGGCGGCAGTATGAAAATTAAGCAAAGCAAAGCGCGGATCGCCTTTAATGCAGTCAATTACATCATTCTTTCTTTGATAACGCTCACATGCATTTTCCCCATTTTGCATATCCTTGCCATGTCACTGAGCAGCTCTGCCGCAGCCGCGGCCGGCAAGGTCGGCTTTTGGCCGGTGGATTTTTCGCTGGAAGCCTACCAATACCTGATGCGCAAGGACGATTTCTTTAAGTCTGTGGGGATTTCCGGCCTGCGGGTATTAGTGGGCAGCGTGGTTAATATGACCATGCTGGTAATCACCGCCTATCCGCTTTCCAAGAATTCCATAAACTTCCGGTGGCGCAACGTTTACATGGTGTATTTTGCCATCACCATGTTTATCAGCGGCGGCCTGATCCCCACCTATATGGTCTTGAAAGAACTCAATTTGCTGGACAGCTTCTGGGTTTTGATCCTCCCCGGCGCAGTGAGCATTTGGAACGTCATTATCCTCATGAACTTTTTCCGGGGCATCCCCCGGGCGCTGGAGGAGGCGGCGGCTATGGACGGGGCGTCCCACTGGCGCATCCTTTTCCAGATTTTCCTTCCCATGTCCCTGCCAAGCCTCGCGTCCCTGCTCCTGTTTACCATGATCGGCCACTGGAACGCCTGGTTCGACGGCATGATGTACATGAATACCCCGGAAAACTACCCCATGGCCACATATCTGGCGACACAGATCCTAAACAACAACAAAAATATCAGCAATATGACCCCTGAGCAGCTGGCTACCCTGGTTTCCCTCAATGAAAAAACCATGCGCTCCGCACAGCTGTTCCTTTCCATCGTGCCGATTTTGATTGTATATCCCTTCCTGCAAAGGTTCTTTATCAAGGGCATTGTGGTGGGTTCTGTCAAAGAATAACGCCGGAAACGAGGTGCAGACGATGAGTTACGCAGAAATCAAGTCCGTCAACGGCCAGCCTACCATTGTCATTGACGGGAAGCCCTATCCCCCCATGGCCATGACCACCCGGATCTGCAAGCCGGAGTATTTGAAAGCCCTGGGGGAGTCCGGAATCAAAATTTATTTCCTTATGACCAACACAGATTGGCTGCGTCCAGGCCGGGACTGGCAGGATGAAACCGGCGCGGCGCGCCACGAGCCTTCCGGTATGGAAAAATTCCAGGCGGACGCCCGGATGCTGCTCCAAAATGTGCCGGACGCTTATATTATCGTCCGCATCGGGCTGCATCCTCCGGCGGACTGGGTGGAGTCCCATTTGGACGACGTAATGCAGTACCAGGACGGCTCCCACCGGCGGGCCATCCTGGCCTCTGAGGTTCACCGGGATGTCCTGCCGGGAATGTACTCCCTTTGTTCGGAAGCCTGGCGGAAAGACGGCCAGAAGGCCCTGGAAGATTTCTGCGACAAGGTGGACGCTCTGCCGTTTGCAGACCGGGTTATCGGTTATTTCCTGGCGGCTGGCGGGACTTCCGAATGGTATCCCGTCAATTCCCTGGAGGATTGGGAAAACGGCCTCTACGCCGATTGCAGCCCGGCTTTCCGAAAAGAATACAGCCGGATCCTCCGGGACAAATACCAGACGGAGGACGCCTTGCGGAAAGCCTGGAACGACCCTTCCGCAACCTTTGACAATCCGCCTATTCCGCCTTTGGAGCAGCGTCGGTATCTGCACATTGACGACAAGATACTGGACGCGCTGCTGCACTACGAAAGCGCGGACCGGATCCTTGGCAAAAGCATTGACATGAACCCTGCCGGGCAGGGGAATATTGGCGTTTTCCTAAACGCCAACCAGAACCCTTCTGTGGCGGACTTTTACCATGCCTGGCATCGAGGCACCGCCAACACCATTATCCATTTTGCCAAAGCCTTGAAAAAGCGTTACCGCGGCAAACTGACGGGGGCCTTTTACGGCTCCTACGGCTGCACCGATTTCTACAATTCTTCCACCGCCGAAGCCACCCTGCCCATCTTGGATTCCGGGTATTTGGATTTCCTGGCAGCTCCCGGCGTTTACAACAACCGGGAACCCGGCGGGTATGTGGCCCAGCGGGAAATGCAGGATTCCTTCCGGCTGCGGAACCAGATTTTTGTGGTGGAGGAGGACAGCCGCACCCATTTGGAAAACGACTTTTACCGGGACGCTATGGGGCTGTACAGCATCCAGGACAGCCTGGATACCTTAAAACGCGATTTTGCCCGCAACCTCTGCGAGGAAATTTTCGCCTGGTGGTTTGACCAGCATCAGGAAGGGGGGCGGTACCAGCACCCGGAAATTTACCGGCTGTTCCAGCGGCAGCAGGAGGTGGCCCAGGCTTCCCTCCGGTTCCCGCGGGAAAAGCACAATGAAATTGCCCTGATTTACGACCAGGAAAGCGTCCACTATGTTTCTATTGCCACAGACTGCCTGATGCTGGACTATTACCGCACCTCAGATCTGGCCAGGATCGGCGCGCCGGTGGATTACTATTTCCATGATGATATGCAGCGGCCGGATATGCCGGATTATAAGATGTATGTGATGCTCAATGTTTTTTGCCTAAACGATGGGGAACGGGAAGCTATCCACCGCAAGGCCGCCCGGAACGGCGCCACTGTCGTCTGGCTGTATGCCCCCGGTTTTATTAACCCGGACCGGCCGGTAAAAATGGACAACGGCTATATCACGGAACTGACCGGGTTTCAAGTGGGGCGCCTGGACGAAACCACTTCGCCCCGTTTCCGCATCTGCGAAGGCCATCCGGCCTTAAAATACGGCGATCCATACCGCCGGTACGGGTATATCGACCGGGACATCCATTCCAACGTCTGGCTGGGATCCGTCATAACCCCTCCCTTTGCAAACCCCTGTTTCTATATTGACGACCCGGAAGCGGAAGTCCTGGGACGGTACTTAATAAACGGCAAAGCGGCGTTTGCCATGAAGTCATACCGGGGCTTTACCAGCGTATACTGCGCGGCCCAGATCCTCCGGTCTGAACTGCTGGCCTCTTTGGCGGAGTACAGCGGCTGCCATCTGTTCCTGCACCAGGACGACTGTTTGTACGCCAATGAGAATTTTGTTACGGTCCATGCCAAGGACACCGGCCGGAAAACCATCTTTTTCAAACAGCCTTGCAGCCCCTATGAAGTTTATGAAAAACGGTTTTATGGTCGTCATGTCACCCGGATTGAGGTGGAGATGCGGCTGGGCGAAACCAAAATGTTCTGTATTTCACCGGCAATGCCGCCGGAAGGCGTCTAAGCAGATGCTTCAAAAGGGAAAGGGGGATAGAATATGGCAGCATTATCCCGGCATGAGCGGATTCTGCGGATTTTTCAAAACAGGCCGTACGACCGTCCGGCCTTAAAGCTGTGGGGCTATTATCCCGGGATGAAAACCGTTCATCCCGCCTATGACGCCGTCTGCCAAAAAGCTTATGAATTGTCCGATATTTTTTGGCCGTATGAGCCGGCCTTTCATGTCTATTGCGGGCAAAACAGCCGCAGCGCCATTCGCGCTCTGCCCTTCCAAAAAATCCGGGAAGGATACCTGGAGCAGGAAATCCTCTACCAAACTCCCCGGGGCGTCCTGACCCAGGTTGACGGCTTCTCCCTTGTTTCCGGCCACGGCTACACCAAAAAGTTCGCCGTAAATGAACCGGAGGACCTGGAAGCAATCCTTGCCATGCCGTATGAACCGGAACCGTTCCTTCTGGAAGACTATCTCGCCCAGTGCCGGCGGCTCGGCAGCCGCGGCATGGTGATGATTTCTTTAGAGCATGCAGGATACGCCCTTCATAAGCTTATGGGTTCGGAAAACCTGGCTTATTTTACCGTGGAGCACCGGGATCTGCTGCAATATGCTGTGGGCGTATATGCCAAACGGATTTGTGATTTTGTGGAGGGGATGTTCCGGCAGGGCCTGGGGCCTGACACGCCTTTCTGCTGGTACGGGCCGGAGGTCCTGATCCCGCCATTGGCCTCCTATCGGGACTTTGACCAGTTTGTCTGTCAGGCGGACGCCCCCTTGTGCGATTTGATCCACAGCCGCGGCGGGTTCGTGTGGGTGCACTGCCACAACAAAACGGGCTGCCTGCTGCAAAAATACATTGACCTTGGGGTGGACGTCTTAAATCCATTGGAGCCTCCCCCAAACGGAGACGTAAACCTGAGGGAAAGCGTCGCCCGCTTTGGGAATCGCATCGGGTGGGAAGGCAATATTGAGATACAGGAACTCATCAGCAGCCCCACAGAGCGCATTCAGGAACTGCTGGAGCAATGCGTGGAAGCCGGCGCCCCCAGCGGCCGGTTCATTCTCTGTCCCTCCTCCGGGTTTATGGAGGTGCAAAATCCGTCCCAGCATTACATTGAAAATCTGCTGTTCTATTTGGAAAAAGGGTATGAGCTGGTAAATCGCTATGCTGCTGTAGACTAAGCCGGACGGCAGAAAACGGGCGCTCTTTCACGCCGCAATATACGGAGGATTATTATGAATGCAAAAGAACGCATGGCTCAGGCGATGAGAGGGCGCACGCCGGACCGTACGCCCCTTATGTGTCAATTTTCCCTGGGATATCTGGCCAAAAATTTTGCCGGGGACCTAATCCGGTTCTGGTACACGCCGGAAGGATTGGCGGAGGCTTATATAGCCGCGGCAGAGACGTATCATTTTGACGGGATATTAGTCAGTATTTCCGGCAGAGATCCTACGCTGCCCCAGCAAATCCAGCATGTTGGGGAAGGGGAGCATGGAGGAAAGATTGTTTCCTGGAAAAACGGAAGCTGGAGCTTTATTCCCAGCAATGATTTCCCACAGGATCATAGCGGCGTACCGGAAACTAAAAAGCCGTCTTTCATCGAAGAGCTGGATTTGGATTCCATCAGCCGGGTGCAGGCGGAAGCATTGCCGGGCTGGACCTTCAATATTCTGGAACCTATTTTGCAGGAAAAGGGGCGGGAGCTGTCCATCCACGGGGAAGTTGGAACGGGATTCGAACAGTTTCTGGGCCTCTTTGACAAGCTGGAAGACGGGCTCATGGCCCTGATAGACGATGAAGGGAAGGCGAAAGAAGCCTTACGGCGATTGAACCAAAATGTACTTGTATATGCCCGGGAGCAGTGCCGGCGGGGAATAGATGCGCTGAAATTAAGTTCTCCCTATGCCGGGGCCGGTTTTTTATCCCGCAGAATGTATCAGGAATTTGTGCTCCCTTATGAGCAGGAGCTGATTGAAACGGTTCATAGGGAATACGGGATTCCCTGTTACATCCATACCTGCGGCGCTATCGGCGACCGGCTGGACCTGATGCTTCAAACCGGTACGGACGGCCTGGAGTGCCTGGACCCGCCGCCTCTGGGGACCGTCGAATTAAAAGAGGCGTCTCTCCTGCTGGGGCCTAACGCCTTTATCAAGGGGAACCTGGATTCCGTCAATGAGCTGCAAAACAGGACGCCGGATCAGGTGCTGGAAATTGCCCGCAGGCGGCTGGAAATTGGCGCCGGGCATCCGGGGGGATATATTTTGAGTACGGCCTGCTCCATTGCGCCGGACGTCCCGCCGGAAAATATCGCAGTCCTGTACCAGGCTGTGAGCGGCGCAAACTTGTAAGGCGCAGCCAGTAAAGGGCCATGGGAAAAATAATGCCGGCGCATTGTTAAAACAGGGGAGACATGGTATACTTGACGTACAACTTTTGATATAGGAAGCGGGAATCATCATGGAGATTAAAAACTTTCAGCAAACGCCCTGGTGCGCGGAATACCAGCGTTTTCAAAGCGATCCGGCCTATGCGCGGGAAAAAACCGCCCGGGAGCTTTCCGGCTTAGTGGGCAGGGTAATCGGGGATCCGTGGAAAAATTCTTTTGTCTTCCGGCAGGAAGAGATTCAAAGCGCAAATGGCGGCGACGCCTGCGAGCTTTATGAGGAAAACGGAAAAATCGTAATTTGCGGGCCAAACGGCGTCGCCATGGCCTCCGGCTTCAATTATTACCTAAAAAAATACGCGCTGGTCAATTTTAACCCTATTTTTGGCAGCAATGTCAAAATGCCTTCCGTACTGCCGCGTCTGGATAAAAAAATCCGCAGGAGCGCCAACTATCCTATCCGCTATGCGCTGAATTTTTGCACCTACGGCTACACCATGGCGTTTTGGGGCTGGAAGGAATATGAAGCGCTTTTAGACTGGTTTGCGTTAAATGGGGTAAACCTCATGCTGGACATTGTGGGGCAGGAGGAAGTACAGAGAAGGTTCTTAAAGGAATACGGTTATACAGAGGAAGAAATCCGGGAATATATTCCCGGGCCGGCGTATCTTCCCTGGTTTTTCATGCAGAATATGTCCGGGTTCGGCGGCCCTCTGCCGGATCAGTGGTTTGAGCAGCGGGTGGAACTGGCCAGGCGGATGCACGACCGGATGCAGGCGTTTGGGATTCACCCGGTATTGATGGGATTTTCCGGAATGGTTCCCAAGGACTTTGGCGCAAAGCGCCCGGATGCCTCCGTAATTGAGCAGGGGCTTTGGTGCGGTTTTTCCCGCCCCGCCATGCTGCGGGTGTACGGTTCCAAAGGAAGGGATTTCTTTGAACCGGCGGCAGATACCTTTTACGAAAAACAGAGGGAGGTATTTGGCCCTGTTACCCATTATTACGCAGTGGATCCCTTCCATGAAGGCGGGAATATGGGGGACATGGAGCCGGCCGCCGTCTATCGCGCGGTTCAGCGCAAAATGCTGGAAAACGACCCCAAAGCTATCTGGCTGCTGATGCAGTGGCAGGGGCAGATTTCGGATGAAAAATTAAGCGGGCTTTGCAAACCCCAGCAGGCCCTGGTCCTGGATCTGCAAGCGGACCGCCGGCCCTATCATGAAATGATGGAACGCCATAAAACCCCGTGGATCTGGAGCATGGTGCACAATTTCGGAGGCCGCATGGGGGTGGACGGCGATGTGGTGACCCTGGCCCGGAATATCCCCGCCGCTTACAGCGAAAGCTCTTACATGAAAGGGGTCGGCGCTGCGCCGGAAGCCTTTAACAGCGGCCCCATTATGTACGACCTGCTTTTTGACATGGCCTGGGAGGATAAACCTGTTGACTGCGCACAGTATGTGCGGGATTATATAAAGTCCCGGTACGGCGGAAGCAACGGTCATTTGGAACAAGCCTGGGATATTTTGCTGCGCACGGCGTATTGGAAAAAAGAGACGTACGCCCAGGGCGCCGGGGAATCTGTTATCAACGCGCGGCCTTCGGAAACGTTCCGTTCCGCTTCCACCTGGGGGCACAGCAATTTTGAATACGACCAAAAAGCTTTGGAGCAGGCCCTGCCGGAATTTATCGCAGCTTATGACGAATATCAGGATTCCGAAACATTCCGCTACGACATGGTGGATTTGGCAAAGCAGGTCCTGTCCAATACGGCCAACCGCCTGCACCAGCAGATGATGGCGGCGTATTATTCCAAAGATCTGTCCCTGTTTGAAAAACTTTCCGGGAAATTTTTGGACTTAATCCGGCTGGAAGACCGGATACTAAGTTTTTGTCCTGCTTTTTCCCTGGAAAAATGGATTCAATCCGCCAGGAACGCGCTGGATGGCGGCAGCGAACAGGAAAAAGACTTATTCGAGTTTAACGCCCGGGCCTTGATTACCACATGGGGGGATTTTCAAAACAGCGAAAACTGCCTGCTGGATTACTCAAACCGGCAGTGGTCCGGCCTGACGCAAAGCTATTATTTAAAGCGATGGGAGAATTTTATCCAAAGATATGCGGACAGTCTGAAAACCGGCAAGGAACCGGCTCCGTTTTCCTATTTCCCAATGGAATGGGCGTGGGCGAACCAAAAAACGCGGGAAGAACCTTTGGAAACGTCCAGTCATTCCCAGGATACTTTAAAAATGCTGGCGCAAAAGGTCTTTGAGGAATATTCTCAAATTGCTATGGAAAAAGACGAGACTTATCAGTTCATCCCCAAACCCGTAAATCTCGCCCTGGGGCTGCAAGCAACCGGTACCGCAGAAGCGGAGGCGGCCTACCCGTACTGCAATCTGACAGACGGCAAATTGGACACCATATGGAAAGCGGCGGAGGTACAGTGGCCGGTTTCACTGACGATAGATTTGGGCCGGGAGAAATATCTCAGCCGGATTGAGTTTTCGATGCCCCAGATTGCCGGAGATTTTCCTTTGTCCTATTGGGTTGAGATTTTCCAAAAAGATTCTTGGACGGTCCTTCCCACGGCAAACAGGGATACGCTGCTGGGGACTATCTCCATTCCGGCCAACTGCATCGCCTCTAAAGTCCGTCTTACCTTACAGGAAAAACAGCCTTGGGAATCCGCTGCGGAACTGGCTGAATTTTCCGTATACGGCTTTGATGGGGCATCCATGTAAACGGCGGCAATTAGCCGTCTGATTGATATGTACTTCCGTCTGAGTAGGCCTCTGGAGGGTTATTCAACATTTTTCGTAGAAAAAATCTAAGCCATGCGCTTCGTTTCTGCATCAATCTCCCCAAGGAAAAATAAAAACACCTTTGTTTGTCAACAAAATTCTGGCCAGGCCCGGAGCGCGTATCGCTCCGGGCCGCAGCCTGTCGAAAAAGAGAGTATGGTCTGGCAAATTGCACAAAGAGGTATTGTTTGCTGACGCAAATGAGCTGTGGATAAATGCTTGGAAAATTCTAACCCGTCATTTTGCAAGCAAAATGACGGCGCGGG
>DVJP01000044.1 GCA_018716725.1 Candidatus Merdivicinus excrementipullorum
TACCTGACTTTCGCAAATCAGGTAGCTCTTTCTCTTTGGAATAATGAAAACTGTTGCCAAATCGTTGCCACGGAGGGCATCAAGCCTTAGAAAACCCAGTAATCACGGGCTTTTCCGGGCCTCTGAAATCACTCCCACTCGATAGTTGCGGGGGGTTTAGAGGTAATGTCGTAAACAATCCGGTTGATGCCCTTGACTTCATTGACAATGCGGACGGAAACCTTGTCCAGCACTTCGTAGGGAATCCGTGCCCAGTCGGCAGTCATAAAGTCGGTAGTGGTGACACCCCGGAGGGCCAGCGTGTAATCGTAAGTCCGGCCGTCACCCATAACGCCGACAGAGCGGGTGTTGGTCAGCACCGCGAAATACTGGTTGATGGAACGATCCAAACCAGCGTTGGCAATTTCCTCCCGGAAAATAGCGTCCGCATCCCGCAGGAGGTCCGCCTTTTCCTTGGTGATGTCCCCAATGATCCGGATGGCAAGGCCGGGGCCAGGGAAGGGCTGGCGCATGACCAGATATTCCGGCAGGCCCAGCTCCCGGCCCAGCTGCCGGACTTCATCCTTAAACAGCAGCCGCAGCGGCTCGATAATCTCTTTAAAATCTACATAATCCGGCAGGCCGCCTACATTGTGGTGGCTCTTGATAACCGCCGCTTTGCCGGCGCCGGATTCGATGACGTCGGGGTAAATAGTGCCCTGTACCAGGAAATCCACCCGGCCGATCTTTTTGGCTTCTTCCTCAAAGACCCGGATAAACTCTTCGCCGATGATTTTGCGCTTCTGCTCCGGTTCGGAAACCCCAGCCAGTTTGCTCAGGAAACGGGATTCCGCGTCTACCCGCACAAAGTGGATATCCCACTTGGAGAAGGCCGCTTCTACCTCGTCCCCCTCGTTCTTGCGCATAAGGCCGTGGTCTACAAACACACAGGTCAGCTGGCTGCCCACCGCTTCCGCCAGCAGCGCCGCCGCAACGGAGCTGTCTACGCCGCCGGAAAGGGCCAGCAGCACCTTGCCGTCCCCGACCTTTTCCCGGATTTCCCCGATGGCCCGCTTGCAGTAGTCGCCCATGGTCCAGTCGCCTTTGGCGCCGCAGACCTCATACAGGAAATTGCGGATCATTTTGACGCCGTTTTCCGTGTGGTTCACTTCCGGATGGTACTGCACGCCGTAAAAGCCCCGGCTTTCGTCGGCGATAGCCACGTTGGGGCAGGCGTCGGAATGGGCCACCAGGGAGAAGCCTTCCGGGATAGCCGCCATGTAGTCTCCGTGGCTCATCCAGGAAATGCCCTGCTCCGGCAGTCCTTTGAAAATTTTGCAGGAAGTGTCGTAGTAAGTGACGGTTTTGCCGTATTCCCGGGCGGTGTCGTCCTGAGCTTCCGTTACCCGGCCGCCTAAAGTGTGGGACATAAACTGGCAGCCGTAGCAGATGCCCAAGATAGGCACGCCCCAGGTGAAGATTTCCGGGTCAACCTTGGGGGAATCCTCCAAATAGACGCTGTCCGGACCGCCGGTAAAGATAATGCCGATGGGTTCCATGGCCTTAATTTCCGCAAGGGGAGTGGTATAAGGCTTCACCTCGCAGTAAACGCCGCATTCCCGCACCCGGCGGGCAATCAGCTGGTTATATTGTCCGCCGAAATCCAGGACAATGACAATCTGATTTTTCATGAGCCATTCCTTTCTGTCTTACTGACGGGAGTTTTGATGGTCTTGAATCATTTCCAAAAAACGGTCAAAGAGGAAGCTGGTGTCCTGAGGGCCGGAGCAGGCCTCCGGATGGAACTGCACGGTAAACGCCGGCATGTCTTTGTAATCCACGCCTTCACAGGTGCCGTCGTTGCCGTTGACAAACCGGGCCTTGGCGTTTTCCGGCAGGGTAGCAGCGTCCACTGCGTAACCGTGGTTCTGGCTGGTAATGTAAACCCGGCCGGTTTCCAAATCCCGCACCGGCTGGTTGCCGCCCCGGTGGCCGTATTTGAGCTTCACCGTATTGGCGCCCATGGCCAAGGCTGTCAGCTGGTGCCCTAAGCAGATGCCGAACACCGGGATGCCGGAGTTTAACACCTTTTTCAGTTCTTCCACAATGCCCACATTTTCGGCAGGGTCCCCGGGGCCGTTGGAGAGCATGACCCCGTCGGCGCCGCAGCCTAAAATCTCCTCAGCTGTGGAGGAAGCGGGCATCTGGATCACTTCGCAGCCCCGTTTCAACAGTTCCCGGCAGATATTTTTCTTTTCGCCGAAATCCCACAGAGCCACCCGGCATTTTTTCTCCTCCGGTTCAAAGGTTACCGGCGTTTTGGCGCTCACCGCCGCCACAGCGCCGGTAACCCGGTAGGTCCTGGCTTCCGCCGCGGCCTCGTCCTTTTTGTCCAGGCTGCGGACGATTTTGCCGTTCATTACCCCGTGCTCCCGGATGATCCGGGTCAGCGCCCGGGTGTCGATACCGTAAAGACCGATGACGCCGGCCTTTTTCAGGTATTCGTCCAAGGTCCCCTGACAGCGGAAATTGGAGGGCTCCTCGCACCATTCCCGGACGATATAGGCGGAAAGGGCGGGCTTTTCACTTTCAAAATCCTCCGGGATCACCCCGTAATTTCCAATCAGCGGAAAGGTCTGCACAACAATCTGGCCGTAATAGCTGGGGTCGGTCAGGGTTTCCAGATAGCCGACCATGCCGGTGGTGAAAACCACCTCGCCGGTGACTTCCCCCTCCGCGCCGAACGATTTTCCTTCCAGGACAGTCCCGTCCTCCAGAACCAGATAGATGCTCTGTTCCATCAAAATCCTCCCTCATTCTCAACCAGTTCCATACGTTTCTTTCTATTATACACGATTTTTGGCCTTCCGAAAAGGGATTTGGCCGGACTTTTCATCCGGCGGGGTGAGAGATTCCGCGCCAATATCCGCGTATTTTTGTGTGATTTCTGCAATTTTTGTCAAGGGCGGCCTTCCGACGCCCGAACCTGCTTCCGGAAACAGGCCGGGGTCTGGCCGGTGTGGCGCTTAAAATTGTCGATGAGGGCCTTAGCGTCGGAATATCCCACTAACGCCGCCACTTCCGAAACGCTTTCCTCCGTAAAGGCCAGCAGCTGCTTGGCTTTGTTCACCCGCAGCAGGGTCAGGTACTCATAAGGGGGCTGGCCCATGACGCTTTTAAAAACCCGCAGGAAATGGTACTCGCTTAACCCGCACCGGGCGGCTAAATCCGCCACCCGGAGAGGCTTGTCCAGGTTTTCCCGCAGGTAAGCGGCGATGTCCAGCATCTCCTGCTGGTAGCGCCCGCCGGTCCGGCCCCCTTCAAACTGGGCCAATTCGTTGAAAAACTGGTGGAGCCACAACGACAAAAGAAAATCCGTGGAACGGCCCGGCTGGGCCGCATAGCTTTCCAGCTGGGGGAAAAATTCCTCCCCCCAGCGAAGGTCCAGGGCGGTTTTGCGCAGGCTGTCCCCGTTTAGCATCTGTACAAAAGCTGCGGCGGCCGCGCCGGAAAAATGCATCCAAATAAACCGCCAGGGCTTGTCGCCGCTGGTGGCGTAATAATGGTACCGGTAGCAGTCCACCACCGCCGCCTGTCCCGGCTGAAGAAAGGCCGTTTCCCCCCGGTACCGGAGTTCGCCGCAGCCGGAAATCGTCCCCAGAAAGAGGAAATTCCCCTGGCCCTCCCGTTCCGTAAAATACTGCCCGTCGCAGGTGAAATCGCCGAAGGTCACAAGCTGGAAGGGCAGCAGCTCCGAGGAAGGCAGGCTGGTGTACAGGCCGCTTTTCTGTTTCGACGTATCGCCCATTTCAAATTTCAGCCGCATGCTCCGCCATCCTTTCGCAGGAATCCGGAATTTTTCCGCAAATTTTCCGGTAGAAAAAAGTAAGCCCATTGAGTATTATTATAATCAGGACCTGACAAAATTGCAAGTTTTTCAAAGAAAGGCGGTATTTTTATGACATTTCGCGATACAATCCAAGCGGCGCTCCATTACGAGCCTTATGACAAGCTGCCGGTGGTTTCCTTCGGATATTGGGCAGAAACTGTCCATAAATGGGCGGACGAGGGGCACATTACCCGGGAAGAAGCGGAGGATTACTGCCGCAGCGGAGACAACGGCTCCGGCGACCGTTCTATTATGAAAAAGCTGGGCTTTGATTTTAACTGGAACTCCTGCGTGGGGGCGGCCTGCGACCTGTTCCCGCGTTTTGAAGAAAAGGTCCTGGAAACCCACGCCGACGGCAGCCAGGTGATCCGGGATTCCGGCGGGCTGATTGTCATGGTAAAGCCCGGCGTGGTGTCCATCCCGGCGGAAATCGGAACCTCCCTCACCGACCGGAAGGTTTGGGAAGAGGAATACCTGCCCCGGCTGAAATTCTCCATGGACCGCATCAACCAGAAAGCCCTGGAAGCGTTAAAGGACGATACCAACCGGGACCTGCCCATTGGCATCCACTGCGGCTCTTTGGTGGGGACCATGCGGAACCTCTTGGGCGTGGAGCAGTTCAGCTACCTGATTGCCGACGACTTTGACCTTTATTTGGAAATTATCGACGCCATGGACACCCTGTGCTACGACTGCGTCAAAGCCATGCTGGACACTGGCGCGAAATTTGACTACGGCCATTTCTGGGAGGACATCTGCTTTAAAAACGGCCCCCTGATGGTCCCCGCCATGTTTGACGAATATGTAGGCCCTCACTATAAAAAGATCACCTCCCTCTTAAACCAGCACGGCGTCGACATCGTTTCCGTAGACTGCGACGGCTGCATCGACCGGCTGATCCCCACTTGGCTTGCAAACGGCGTCAACACCATGTTCCCCATTGAGGTGGGCACCTGGAACGCCAGCATCGCCCCCTGGCGGGAGCAGTACGGCAAGGAGCTTCGCGGCGTAGGCGGCATGAATAAAACCGTCTTTGCCCGGGATTACAAGGCTGTGGACGAAGAAGTGGAGCGCCTGCGCCGGCTCATTGAGCTGGGAGGCTACATTCCCTGCCCCGACCACCGCATCGCCCCCGACGCCAAGTTTGAAAACGTCCAGTATTACTGCGACAAGATGCAGAACCTGAAACTGTAAGGCATCCTTAATTTTTTCGTAATTTTCCGCCGGAACATTGATATTTTTAGGAAAATCTGGTATAATCAGGTCAGAAACGAATCTTTGTTATCTTGTGAGAAAGAAGGGTTTGGTATGACCAGACGCCGCCGTTTAAACCGGAATGGAAAAATTGCCGTCAGCATCCTGGCGGTCTTAGTGATTTTGCTGATTGTCCTGATTGTGCGCGGGTGCAGCGGGGACGGGGAGAAGAATGGGAAAAACGAAAGCTCTGTTTCCCAGGAATCTTCCATCCTGGAAGAAAGCAGCGTCCCGCCAAGCTCCAGCGGAACGGATACTTCTCAGCCTGAAAGCAGCGACGGGACTTCCTCCCAGCCGGATGCTTCAGACACAGAAAGCAGCCAGGCGGTGGATTCCTCTTCGGAGGATTCCACCGCTTCTTTGTCCCAAAAGGACTGGCGGCTCACCCTGGTGAACAGCTCCCATCCCCTGGAGGATGGTTATGTGCCGGAGCTTGCGGACGTGGACGCCAACGGGCACCAGCTGGACGCCCGGGCTGCGGATGCCTTAAAAGAAATGCTCTCCGACGCCAAAGCCGCCGGCCTTTCCCCCATAGTCTGCTCCTCCTACCGCACCTGGGAAAAGCAGACCTCCTTGTTTGACGCCCAGGTTGCCCGATGCGAAGCCCAGGGCCTGACTGGGGACGCGGCCGTAGCCGAGGCCCGGACAGTGGTGGCATATCCCGGCACCAGCGAGCACCAGCTGGGCCTGGCCGCCGATATTGTGGCTTTAAGCTACCAGATTTTGGATGAAAAGCAGATGGAAACCCCGGAGCAGCAGTGGCTCATGGAGCACTGCGATGAATACGGCTTTATCCTCCGTTACCCGGAGGGAAAATCCGACCTGACCGGGGTTATTTTTGAGCCGTGGCATTACCGTTATGTGGGGAAGGAAGCCGCAAAGGAAATCATGTCCCAGGGCGTCTGCCTGGAAGAATATTTAGGGGAAACGGACTGACCACAGCAAATCTCACAGCTTTTTTCAGAATCCCGCCCGGAATCTTGTAACAATATAAGTTGAAAAATCCTGCAATAAGCAGTATAATAATTGATATTATTACAAAATAAGCGAATATAATTTGCTTTATCTGCAAAGGCGGGAGACTAATTGGAAAAAGAACGAATCATTGACGCCCATACCCATATTTTCCCGGAGAAAATTGCGGCCAAAGCGGTATCCTCTATCGGCAGCTTTTACGACCTGACCATGCACAGCGGAGACGGTACGGCGGAAGCCCTTCTGGAAAGCGGGAAGAAAATCGGGGTGACGCAGTACCTGATTTGCTCCACGGCCACTAAGCCGGAGCAGGTGCAGGCTATTAACGACTTTATTTGGGCGGAAAGCCAGGCGCATCCGGAATTTATCCCCTTCGCCACCCTGCATCCCCAGATGGAGGGGCTGGAAGAGGAAATGGAGCGGATCCTCAGCCGGGGGTACCGGGGCATCAAGCTCCACCCGGATTTCCAGGAATTCAACATTGACGAGGACCGGGCCATGGAAATTTACCGCCTGGCGGAAGGGAAGCTGGCCATCCTGTTCCACACCGGGGACGCCCGTTACGATTATTCGGCCCCCAGCCGTTTGGAAAAGGTGGCGGAACGGTTCCCAAAGCTCACCTGCATCGCCGCCCATTTCGGGGGATATTCCCGCTGGGACGAGGCCATGGACGCTTATGAAGCCCCCAATATCTATATGGACACCTCCAGCGCCCTGTTTGCCCTGCCCAAAGAAAAGGCATGGGAATTTTTCCGGAAATTTGGGGAGGACCGGTTCTTTTTCGGCACGGATTTCCCTATGTGGACCCACGAAGATGAAATGGCCCGGTTCAATGCCCTGGAGCTGCCGCCGGATATGCGGGAAAAGATCCTTTGGAAGAATTTTGCCAAGGCGATTTTAAAGGAATGAGAAAAAGCTCTCCGTTTTTCGGAGAGCTTTTTAGCTGTGGGGTTATCCCACCCAAAGCCTTGCCTCGGGCATAACCTGCTTCTTTTCCCGGGGCGCGGCCGCCATGGAAATAGAGAGGGCGAAGGATACTGGGCCTACCCGGCCTAAAAACATGGTGATAATCAGCATGAGTTTTCCCAGGAAATGGGCCTCAGCGGAAATCCCCACGGTAAGGCCCACTGTAGCGAAGGCAGAGGTGGATTCAAAGAGCGAGTCAATTTCGGAACTGCTGGACTCGGTAACCAGTAAGGTAGCGGTGGTAATCACCACCAGAAGAAACGCCAGGAATGTTACAGCCAGGGATTTGTAGACGATCATCTTGTCCACCCGGCGGCTGCGGATTACCGTATCTGTCCGTCCCCGCATAACGGAAACCACGGTCATGACCAGTACCACCATGGTGGTTATCTTAATGCCGCCGCCGGTAGAGCCGGGGGCCGCGCCGATAAACATATAAATGACTGAAATCAGCTTAGAGATGGGGTACATGTCCGGGTTGCTGATGGAATCGTAACCTGCGGTACGGGTTGTCACCGACTGGAAAAAGGCGTTGAGGACCTTTCCCCCCAGCCCCATGTCCCCCATGGTCTTAGGGTTGCTCCACTCTGTAATCAGGAAGAGCACAGCGCCGCTTAAAATCAGCGCGGCGGTGGTAACTAAGACGATTTTGCTGTGCAGAAGGAGCCGGCGGCGGCGACGGAAATTCCACAGGTCCTGCCATACCACAAAGCCCAGGCCGCCGGAAATAATCAGCAGCATTAAGATGGTCAGCACCCAGGGGTTTTGGTTGACGGAAACCAGGCTGGAATACTCTCCGTTCATTCCAAGCAGGTCAAAGCCCGCGTTGCAGTAAGCGGAAATAGAGAAAAATACGGACATAAAAATCCCGTAATACCCAAACTCCGGGACAAAGTAAAGCATCAGCAGCAGCGCGCCGATGGATTCAATAGTGACAGTCAGGAAAACTACCATTTTCACCAGGTGCACCGTATCAATTTTTTCATCGGAGGACACGGATTCCTGAGCCAGGTGGGCTGTGCGGAGATTCATCCGCTTTCCAATCAGCAGATAAAAGAAGCTGGTCAGGGTTACCAGCCCCAAGCCCCCAAGCTGGATGAGGGAAATGATGACAATTTGCCCGGCCATATTGAAATAAACGTAAGTGTCGTACACAATCAGCCCCGTCACACAGGTGGCGGAGGTGGCCGTAAACAGTGCGTCGATAAAAGGAGTGACCACGCCCTGGCGATTCATAAAGGGCAGCGTCAGCAATAAGGCCCCCAGCAAAATTAAGATGGCAAAGCTGGAAACAATAATCAGCGCCGGATTTTTTAACAGCGGAAATTCTTTTTTCCGGTCCACCGCGTATCGGATAGGTTTCAAAGCTTTTCTCCTCGCTCTATTTAAAATTGGCGCCGCCTAGCGGCGTATGATATGATTATAGCAAAGGGATTCCCAACTTGCAACCAATTTTAAAAATTTTTCTTGCATTTTTGTAAAGGATCCGCTATAATTAATTTATGCCTATTTGGGCTATGTCAACATTTTTGCGGCAAAGGGCTGTCCGCAGCATTTTTTATATCTTGGAGGAAACATCCTTTGCCGCGGTTTCCACCCAATATTCTCAATGTCCTTGTAGCTCAGCAGGATAGAGCGTTCGCCTCCTAAGCGAAAGGCCGGCAGTTCGAATCTGCCCAGGGACGCCAGAAAAGTGACGAAAGAAGCTGATTTTTGTAAAAACGCTTCTTTCGTTTTTATATGGTATAATTTTATAGAAAATATTGTGACTTTTATAAAATGGGGGGGAAGATGAAATGATCGAATTGATGCCATGTACGCCGAAGTTTAAAGACGATACGGTTAAAAGGACAGCAGATTTTTATAATTCCCATAAACGCGTACTGACATTGGTTGGTGCGCGTTTTGCCTTTTCTGATAACAGGGATCTATTTTGTAATGTCAATTCAAGTTCAAAGCTGCATTTTCCGCTTCTATAAAGTTGGAAAAATCGAACGCAAAGTCCTGCAGCATAGAGACGCCTCCTTTCATAATGCACGGCGTTTTCGGAACATGCCGCGCATATCGGGCGAAAATCATAAGCAAATCCGTTCAGAATGCCGGAAATTTGTTTTAGCGGACGGATGAAATTTTTGCGGAGACATGGTATAATAACCTCAAAGGCTTCCTGCGGAAGCTGCGGGGAAACTGCGTTCCCCCGCGGGATTCTGGAGAATCCCTTTTGAGAACATCATTCCATGCCGAGGCTTTGCTTGCGCAAAACCTCGGCGGATGAATCCGCCGGAAAATCCTGCGGATTTGTGGGCGTGGTATCATATTCACAGTGAGTTTTGGGGCTTGACACAGACAGGAGGAACAACGTGGAATTAAATCGGGACAACATCAAAAAAATTGCGCTGATAGCCGGCGGGACGGCGGCGCTCTATTGGGCGCTGAACCATATTCCGGATATTTTAGGCATTCTAGCGTCGGTTGTGGGACTGCTTTTTCCGTTTTTGCTTGGCATGTGCGTTGCCTTTGTCCTTAATGTGCCCATGCGCGGATTGGAAAAACTGCTGTTCCGGCCCTGGAAACGGCTGGGGGGAAAGGTTCCTTTAGAACGGCTCAAGCGGCCCGTCTGCCTGACGTTGTCCTTTATCCTGGTGGTGGGCGTGGGCGGCATGGTGTTGCTCCCGCAGCTGGGGCATATTTTCCTGACCATGCGGGACGCCGCGCCGGAATTTATTAAAGAGGTGCAGGCTTGGAGCGACGGGATCTTAGCCAAATACCCCCAAATCGGCGAGTATATCAACCAAATTGAGTGGGAAAAAATCGGGCAGGAAGTAATCCAGTTCCTGAAAGCCGGCGCAGGGAACATGCTCAATTCCACAGTGGGCGTCATCGGCTCTGTGTTCAGCGGCGCCACTACCACTTTCTTGGGGCTGATTTTTGCCATTTATCTGCTGGCCCAGAAGGAAAAGCTGGCAGGCCAGACCAAAAAGCTGCTGTACGCCCACTTTAAGCCCAAGGGCGTGGACGAATTCCTGCGGATCTGCGCTTTGGCAAACCGGACCTTTTCCAGCTTTATCACCGGCCAGTGCGTAGAAGCGGTGATTTTGGGATGCATGTTCTTTATTGCCATGAGCGTATTCCGGTTCCCCTACGCCTTAACCATTTCCGTGATTGTGGCCTTTACCGCCTTGATCCCGGTGTTCGGGGCCTTTATCGGGGCCATTCTGGGCGCTTTGCTGATTTTAGTAAACGATCCTATCCAGGCGCTGTGGTTTATCGTGCTGTTTTTGGCGCTCCAGCAGGTGGAAGGGAACCTGATCTATCCCCGCGTGGTAGGTTCCTCCGTGGGACTGCCGGGAATCTGGGTGCTGGTGGCGGTTACCATCGGCGGCAGCGCCTTCGGCATTTTGGGGATGCTGTTCATGGTCCCCTTAGGCTCTGTCATTTACGCCATTGTCCGGGAAAAAACCGGGAAGAAGCTGAAAGAAAACCATGTCCCTCCTGAAAAATACCAGGCCGGCGGCCAGAAAGGAAGCTGTGCATGAAAAAAATATTGCAGCTGATTTTTCACCGGGTGGTGATCGGGGCTGTGTTGATGCTTTTGCAGCTGGCGCTGCTGGTTTTAATGATGGTGGAGTTCCAGAAGTATTTTGTTTATTTTTACGCCATCTGTACGGTCATCAGCATCTTAGTGACCCTCTATCTGGTCAATAACAACCACACAAACCCTGCGTATAAAATCGCTTGGATGATCCCGATCCTGCTGGTGCCGGTATTCGGGGGGCTGTTCTACATCGTAGGCCGTCCCCGTATCAGCCGCCGCCAGAGAGAACGGATGTCCGGTATGGCCGGGAATTTCTCCCACATTGACCCGGGGGCTTCCGAACCTCTTGCCAAGCTCCAGCAGGAAAACCCGTCGGCCGCCGGACAGTCCCGGTACATTGAGCGATGCGGCTACTGTCCCCCTTATGAAAATACTACGGTGGAATACCTGCCTTTGGGGGAAGTGAAGTTTGAACGGATGCTTACGGAGCTGAAGGCCGCCAAAAAATTTATCTTCCTGGAATACTTTATCATCCAGGAAGGGAAGATGTGGGACCCCATTTTGGAAATTCTGGAACAGAAGGTTAAAGAAGGGGTGGAGGTCCGGGTCATGTACGACGATTTCGGCTGTATGATGACCCTGCCCGCCAGATACTGGGGAACCTTAGAAAAAAAGGGGATCCAGTGCTGCGTTTTTAACCCCTTTGTCCCCGTCCTGTCCCTGCGCTTCAACAACCGGGACCACCGGAAGATCTGCGTCATCGACGGATGGGTGGGAATCACCGGCGGCATCAACCTGGCGGACGAGTATATCAACGCTTACCCCAAGCACGGCCACTGGAAGGATGTGTCTATCCTGCTGAAAGGGGACGCGGTTTGGGGCCTCACCAAGATGTTCCTGTCCATGTGGGATTACCTGCGCAAAATCCAGGAGGACTATAACGATTTCCGGCCGGGGGTGGTGCCCTATGCCCTGCCCCGGCAGCCCAGCGGCTATGTCCAGCCCTATTCGGACAGCCCCCTGGACGACGAGGCGGTGGGGGAAACCGTTTACCTGAACCTTATCAACAAGGCGGAACGGTATGTGTATATCTGCACGCCTTATCTGATTATCAGCAACGAAATGATTACCGCCCTCTGCACCGCGGCAAAATCCGGCGTGGACGTCCGGATTATTACCCCCCATGTGGCGGACAAGTGGTACGTTCACGCAGTGACCCGGGCCTATTATCAGGTGCTGGTGGAGGCGGGGGTCAAAATTTACGAATATACCCCGGGGTTTATCCACGCCAAAACCTTTGTGGTGGACGATATTTACGGGGTGGCCGGCACCATCAACCTGGATTTCCGGAGCCTTTACCTGCACTTTGAGTGCGCGGCCTGGATGTACAAGACGCCCTGCCTTGCGGATATGAAGGAGGATTTCCTGAAAACCCAGGCGGTGAGCCAGGAAATCACCTTAGAGCGGTGCCAGTCGGTGAAACTGGGCACCAGGCTGGTCCGTTCCGTGCTGCGGGTGTTTGCGCCGCTGATGTAACGGGAATTCATTTTCAAAAACAGCCTGCCGCAGGAAAATGGCAGGCTGTTTTGCTTATTTCATTTTGGACGATGGCGTCAGCGGTTCCATTTCCGCACCGGGAACCAGGATTTTTAAGGCGCGGGTCAGGCAGCGGATTTCTACATCCTGTACTTCCCCGCCAAACTCGCCGTCCAAAGTCCAGGGAACCGGGATTTCTGAAAAGATATGCAGCCTGCCTTCCTGGCGCAGGTGGATCAGATCCGGCGCCGCTTCCCGTTTCAGAATGGCGTTCATGATGGCCTGCTGTTCTGCAAAATTTTTCGGATACCGTACAAAAGTCATTTCCAAAAGCCCGTCGTCTATGGCCATACCGGACTGCTCAAAAAACCGGAATCCACCCACCGAAGTAGAGTTGGACACCATGCCGAACAGGAAATCGTCCTCCAGAGAGAAATCATCGGCCTCCAGCTTCATGTGGAAAGGCCGGAGGTTGGGGAGGCGTTTTAACCCTTCTACCAGATAGGCCAGCCGTCCCCATACTTGTTTGGCAGCCTGGGGCGTCTGGTACGCTACATCGGTGAAAGCGCCGAAAGCTGCTACATAAGAAAAATACTGCTCCCCAAACTGCCCCAGATCCACCCGCCGTGGAATTCCATTCTCCAGAAGGCGGGCGGCTTCCGGAATATTCTTGGGGATTTTCAGGGAGGAAGCAAAATCGTTGACGGTTCCCGCCGGGAGGTAAGCCAAGAGGGGAGGATTGGAACACCCCATCAGGCCATGAATTGTCTCATTGAGGGTACCGTCTCCGCCGGCGCTGGCTAAAAGCTCATAGCGGCAGGCGTTTTCCTTCAGATATTGAGGCAGCTCCTGGGGGCGTTGTGTGGTGTGGACGGTGACGTCCCAGCCTTGGGAAACATAGTAGTCGATAAGCTCCGGCAGGCAGCTGCGGACAGTGCCTTTGCCCGCATGGATATTGGCGGCCAGCAGCATTTTACGAAGCACAGGAAATTTCTCCTTTCAGGGTGAAGATCTTTTTATGATTCCATTTTACCAGAGAATTATGACCATGGTGTGTCGAAATCCGAAACGGTTTCAGATTACACTGCCCCCGCAAATCCTGGAAAAGCCCTTGTTTCTGAAGAAAATCTGTGGTATACTGTTTTTAGGAAAAGATCAAATCGAATGAAAAGGATGGATGTTTATGCTGACCCAGGCCAAAAAAGACTTTATCGAGTTTATGCTGGGCGCGGATGTACTGCGTTTCGGCGAGTTCAAAACCAAAAGCGGCCGGCTTTCCCCCTATTTTGTCAACACCGGCAACTACCGCACCGGCAGCCAGATTGCCGCTTTGGGCAAATTTTATGCCGCTTGCGTGAAAGAAACCTGCGGCACGGATTTTACGGCCTTGTTCGGCCCGGCTTATAAGGGGATCCCCTTGGTGACAACTACCGCCGGCGCTTTGTCCACTACTTATGGTATCGATAAGCCCTATTTCTTCAACCGCAAAGAGGTCAAGGACCATGGGGAAGGCGGCAGCCTGGTGGGGTATCAGCCCAAAGACGGCGACAATATCGTCATTATTGAGGATGTTATCACTTCCGGAGCTTCCGTCCGGGAGTCGGTGCCGATCCTCAAAAGCGCCGCCGATGTGCAGCTGACGGATATGTTCATTTCGGTGAACCGCTGCGAGGTTGGCAAAGAAGGCGTCAAGACTGCTGTAATGGAGGTAAAAGAGGAGTTCGGCATTACGGTCCATTCCATTGTGACGGTGCAGGATCTCCGGGAATACTTGGCGGAAAAAGGCACCGATGCGGCGCTGCTGGCTAGTATGGATAAATATATGGAGCAGTACTGCCGCTTCTAAACAAAAATCAGAAAAATGCCGGAACCCTCTTGACAAAATTAAGAGGTTCCGGTATAATAAGTAATGTTGTAATTGTCGGGGTGTAGCGCAGTTTGGTAGCGTGCATGGTTCGGGTCCATGAGGCCACGAGTTCGAGTCTCGTCACTCCGACCAGCGGCGAATCGCCGCGGATAAACGCGCACTCACGTTTTGTGGGTGCGCTTTGTTTTTGTCCCGCGTTAGAACAGGGACGATTTCCGCGGAAATACAGCTTGGAGCGAAACACGCTTAGGGTCTTTTATTTTGCATGAGTGTCCCACGCTGGCAAGTGCCAGTAATTTTGTACAGTAGACACACATCCGAAACTGTCTCTTGAGTAATTCAGGAGGCAGTTTTTTCTTTATAGAAAATTCCTCCATGTCATTTGAAACATGGAGGAGTGAAAAGATCAGATTTATAGCAATTTGTCTTAGTCGATTCCTAATCCACCACCTTCTGTAATCAGGTAGCAGAAATACAAAAGACCAAATAAATTATAAAGCAAATAAATGATTACAAGAATACATCCGAACGACAATATACAAATACATAGCAGAAATAAATAACGACGACAAATATTCTTCTGATAGACATTCTTTAACCAAATTTTTAAAAAACTCCGGTCAAAAAAAGTGAATTGAGCAAATAGTTGACACAAACTAATCCAAATTTGATATATGGTTTCCAGCCAATACCCCGCCAAAGAGGAACAGATATAGAGGATCGCTGCGCAGAGCATCAATATAAATATGGTTGTTGTCTGCCAGAAAATCCTGCCGTCACTTGACGTCGGTTGGATATGAGGAACTCGATCTGGCCGAATCCATGCAGTTCTGTTTGTTGGATTCAGCGTGTGCTCCAAGGTGTGCCATTCTTTCGACATTTTGATCACCTTATACCGATAAATCAGTTCCAATTATAACAATACCTACCAAAAACAGTATCATATATAGAAACAATACTATGTACGCAAATACCCCAAATGCAACACACATAGTAACAACAAATGGAAGGAAATAGTGTCGGCAGTTATATTCACAGTAGGCAGCTTTTAACCAAATCTGTATGGAAATACGATTTAGTGTAAAGCAGTGAGGAAGAAAATTTATAATACCATACCAGCTTTGATATAGCGTTTCCAACCAATACCCCGCAACACTAGAACAGATATAGAGGGCAACTACGCAAAGAATCTCCAAAAATACGGCTGTCGTTTGCCAGAATGTCCTACCGTCATGTGATATTGAAATCGGTTGGGTATGAAGCGCACAACCTGACTGAATCCATGCAGTTTTAGTTGTTGGACTCGGCGGACGTTCCAAGGTGTGCCATTCTCTCGACATTTTGATCACCTTATTCTTGTTGTTCATGAAGTCGGTCATATAATAAAATACCCTGCATAATACGATACTGATCTCTTGGATCATCGCCATAACTGAAAAAGAAATCCCAATTAGATGTTCCGGCTTGATATTGCGCATAACCTGCGCTTGATAGTAAAAGTTGAATAGGCATACCCAGATATCTGCCAAAATATCCGTAAGTAATGTTTCCTAATGCGTCTCGATCAACAATTTCTCCGTCAAAAACATAGGTGGCATTTGTTTGATAAGCAGAAAGGTTCTTTAAGTCTAATTCGCCATTATTATTGACAACGTTTTTAAAAAAAGCAAGATTCAAAGCCCATCCGCGTTTTTTCTGCTCGGCATATTTCTTTTCGGTATTCTTCATCAAATCCAGTATTTCATCGGTTGTATCCCTTCCCATTTCATAATACGCATAAGGCTTGGAAATGTCAATACTTGTAGTAGAATCTGTTGCTAATTTATAAATTTGCTGGGATAATTTTTCTACTTCTCCTTGTGAAGTGCTGGCATCCCGTTTCTTCATTACATTTAAGATCTGCTGATCTAAATCAGATAGATTAGAAGGGTGAACAATTTCTCCATCTACTAATACAGCATTCTGTAGATACTTGGGATGATAATAGTAGTAGCCATTTTGTATTTGTGTATATTCTCTATTTAACGACTTTGTATAATGTGATATTGCGTTACTAATATCATAAAATATTAAATAAGCTAAAAGTTCATCTGGTGTAATAAATTTTGAAAATCGAATAGTATTCACAACATTAGGAAATATAAGCGTTTTAGCTTTCATAAAAAAATAGTGAGGTATCGCCGCCAGTAACAGACTACTTGGCGTGTTTAGATTTTTTAATAATAGATTCAGATCTTTTAGTATTGTACCAATTTTTTCAAATAAACTGATATTTTCTTTTTTTTCACTGCTTTCAATATAGGATCCAATTGTACAACGGCAATTAGGATGCAAAGGAGGAAGATTTACCCCTTCCTTTGCTTCTGATGCTGGTTGTTTTTTTCGATGTAGTTTTTTACAGGCATCACAGGCTTCATAATAAGATTCGCAAACCATTTGGTAATATTGAATATTTTCTGCATCTAAGGCATCCAGGGCCCCGGAAATCTCAAACCGATGGATTTCATCTTCTATATAATTTTGTTGTTTTTTCAGTTCCCGTTCCAGATATTGTTTCAGAATGCTTTCGCTTTGTACAGAAGTATTCACAGCTTTCACTGCATCCATTAACTTTTGATATATTTCTGTTTTGATTTCCTGCTGTTCCTTTTTTAATTTCGTTTCTAAGTCTTTGGGTGGCTCGGAAGGGATACGATATTCTTTCTGTTCCTGTTCATGTTGATAATCTTGAATTTTCAAGATTGTGGAATAATACTTGTTCATGTATGTATGCAGGCAAGCGTTATAAAAGTCATCTGCCACCTGCTCGGTCATGGATTGGATTTCTTTTTGCAAAAATTCGTCCGTATCTTCTTTGGTGCT
>DVJP01000045.1 GCA_018716725.1 Candidatus Merdivicinus excrementipullorum
CGTGTAAAGGGCGCAATGATGACCCGCAAGAGAAGAAATAAAATCCTGAAGCTGGCCAAGGGCTACTGGGGCAGCAAGAGCAAACATTTTAAGATGGCCAAACAGGCCGCGATGAAATCCGGCCAGTACGCTTTCATCGGCCGCCGCCAGAAAAAGCGCGAATTCCGTCAGCTGTGGATTGCCCGTATTTCCGCCGCCTGCAAAGCAAACGGCATGAATTACTCCCAGTTCATTAACGGCCTGAAAAAATCCGGCAGCACTTTGAACCGCAAAATGCTTTCCGAGATTGCCATTCATGACGCCGCCGCTTTCACCGCGCTGGTTGAGCAGGCTAAAAAAGCTTTATAATCTGCTGAATGTCACGCCCCCGGTATGCACAATGCCTGGGGCGTTTGCCGTCTTTGGCCAGAATACCCGGCGCAGATGCAAGGGCTTTGCGGGAAAAAGCCTTTGCATTTGCGGCCAGAAACGAGGTACCAGATGGAAAAAATCGAATCCCGGGATAACGGCCGGGTGAAGGAATACGGGAAAATTGCGTCCTCCCGGAAGCAGCGGGAGGAAAGCGGGCTGTTTGCCATTGAGGGGGTCAAGCTGCTGGGGGAGGCCCTCCGCTGCGGCCTTTCGGTGGAGCAGGTCTTTGTCACCGCCCAGTGCTTCAAATCCCACGGGGAGCTTGCCGCCCTGCTGGAAAAATGCCCCCGGGTGTTTGAGATTTCCCGGGGAGTGGAAGAAAAAATTTCCCAGTCCCAATCTCCCCAGGGGGTGTATGCCCTCTGCAAAAGGCTTGACAAACGGGAAAACATGGTTAAAATAGACAGTAACGGCAGTTACCTGGCCCTGTGGGATTTGCAGGACCCCGGAAACGTTGGAACCATCCTCCGAGGCGCCGACGCCATGGGCCTTTCCGGCGTCATTTTGAGCCGGAACTGCTGCGATTTGTACAACCTGAAAACCATCCGCGCCGCTATGGGTTCCCTGTTCCGGGTGCCGGTGCTGGTGACGGATATGGAAAAGTTCCTGGGGGAATCGGGGCTTAAGTCCTATGCCGCCGTGGTTTCGCCGGACGCCCAAAACGCCGCCGGGATGGATTTTTCCGGGGCTGTGGTGGTCATCGGCAACGAGGGCAACGGCCTGTCGGCAGAACAGGCGGCGGCCTGCGATACTCCCATTACCATCCCCATGCGGGGAAACGCGGAGTCCTTGAACGCCGCTATGGCGGCCACCATTTTTATGTGGGAAATGGCCCGCGGGAAAATTATTTAAGGAGGGAACCGGATGAAACGCATTGAAAGCTTCTGCGTCAATCACGATTTGCTGACCCCCGGCTTGTACCTGTCCCGGGTGGACGGGGACGCCGTCACCTACGATCTGCGGATGGTAACGCCCAACGCCGGGACTTATTTGGAAAACGACGGCATCCACACCTTTGAGCATTTATTCGCCACCTTTGTCCGCAATACGGAATACTCGGACCGGGTGATTTATGTGGGGCCTATGGGCTGCCGCACCGGGTTTTATTTTGTGGTGCGGGACAGCATTTCAAAGGAAGAAGTCATCGCCCTTTTGCAAAAGACCATGGAATTTATCGCAGGGTATGAAGGGGAAATCCCCGGCGCTTCCCGGATCGAGTGCGGCAATTATTTGGACCACAATCTGGAAAAAGCCAAAAGGTACGCCTCCTCCATGGCTTCGGTGCTGGAAGGCTGGACGCCGGAAAAAATGGCATACCCGGCCTGACTTTTGGGAGAAAGGATGAGGCAGATGGAGGATGCGCTCCGGTATTGGGTATGGCTTTCCCAGTGCTTTCCCTACGGCAGCGATAAACCCTGCGAGCTTCTGGAAAAGGGGGCGACCCCGGAAGAATTGTTTCAAAAAGGAAGGGAATTCCGGGCGTCTTTAGGCGTTTTGCAGCCCCGGGAGCTGAAACGGATGGACGCCGTATCTTTGGATGCGGCAGACCTGATTTTGGAAAAGTGCCGGGAGGAGAACCTCTGGATTTTGACTTTGGAGGACGAGCTTTACCCGGAATCCCTGCGCCACATTTACGGCGCGCCCCTGGTGCTCTACGGAAAGGGCCGGAAGGAAGCCCTGTCCGGCTCCCCCTGCCTGACGGTGGTGGGGACCCGGAAATGCAGCGAATACGCCAAATCCGCCGCGGCCAATATCAGCTGCCGCCTTTCCAAAGGGGGAATCACCATCGTCAGCGGCTGCGCCGTGGGAATTGACGAGTACGCCCACCGGGGCGCGGTAAAAGCCGGCGGATGCAGCATCGGCGTTATGGGCTGCGGTTTGGATGTGGACTACCCTGCGCCAAACCGGGAGCTGAAGGAGTATATGCTGCTGCGGGGCGGCGCGCTGATTTCCGAATTCCCGCCGGGGACGCAGCCTTTCAGGAAGAATTTCCCCATTCGGAACCGGATCCTGGCGGCTTTGTCCGACGGGGTGTTCGTGGTGCAGGCCCCGGAGCGCAGCGGGTCCCTGATTACCGCGGAATTAGCGGTGGAACAGGGAAAAACGGTTTTCTGCCTGCCGCCCTGCAACATTTTCGATCCCCTTTACATAGGCGTAGTGCCCTATCTGCGGGACGGCGCCAAGGCCGTTTATTCCGCGGAGGACATTTTGGAGGAATATGAAGCCCAGTGGGGGGATAAGATAAACCGAAAGGCCGCTATGGGAAAACTGGTTTCCCGGGGAGAACAGGCAAAAACAGCGTCTGATCCCCTCATCCAGCTGGAATCCCGGACAGACGTGATCCCCAAAGTGGCGGAAAAACCCCATTACCAGGTTTCTAAGGAAACACGGCCGGCTGAGCCGGTTCCCGAGGAACTGCAAGAGATTTACCGCCTGCTGACAAAAGAACCCCGCCCCATGGACGGGATTATCCGGGAGAGCGGGAAAAAGCCCCAGGAAGTCCTGGCCGCTTTGACGGAATTGGAACTCATGGGGCTTATCCGGGCCTATCCGGGCCGCCGGTACGGGCAGGCGTGACAATAGAGGAGGAAAAGCATGGCAAACCTTGTGATCGTGGAGTCGCCCACCAAGACCAAGAGTATCAAAAAATATTTGGGCCGCAATTATCAGGTGGTGGCGTCCAAGGGGCACGTCCGCGACCTGCCCAAATCCACCTTGGGGGTGGACGTGGACAACGACTTCGAGCCCCGGTATATCAATATCCGCAAACAATCCGATATTATCAAAATGCTCCGGGCCGAGGCCAAGGGCAAGGATAAAATCTATCTGGCAACCGACCCGGACCGGGAAGGCGAGGCCATTTCCTGGCACTTGGCCCATATTTTAAAGCTGGACCCGGAAAAGGTGGACCGGGTCACCTTCAGCGAAATCACCAAAAACGGCATCAAAGAGGGCATGGCCCATCCCCGGAAAATCGACATGGACCTGGTCAACGCCCAGCAGGCCCGCCGGATTTTAGACCGGCTGGTGGGTTATAAGATCAGTCCCTTCCTTTGGAAAAAGGTCCAGCCCAACTTAAGCGCCGGGCGGGTGCAGTCGGTGGCCGTCCGCATCATTGTGGACCGTGAAAAGGAAATCGAAGCCTTTGTGCCGGAGGAGTACTGGACCATCGACGCCAAATTTCTGGCCGCTTCCTCCAAAAAGCCTTTTGCCGCCAAGTTCTACGGCAAGGACGGCAAAAAAATGGAGCTGAAAACCAAAGAGGACGCCGACGCGGTGCTGGCGGACTTAAAAGGCGCGGAATACCTGGTCAGCGGTATCAAAAAGGGGGTCCGGAAAAAATCCCCGGCGCCGCCCTTTACCACCTCCACCCTCCAGCAGGAGGCTTCCCGGAAGCTGGGGTTCCGTTCCCAGCGGACCATGAAGGCCGCCCAGGAGCTTTATGAGGGCGTGGAACTGCCTAAGCTTGGGGCCGTGGGTTTAATCACCTATATGCGTACCGACTCTTTGCGGATTTCCGACGAAGCCCGGGACGCCGCCGCCGCTTATATCGGGGAAAAATACGGCAAAAAGTACCTGCCGGAATCCCCCCGGGTCTATAAGACCAAAAACAGCGCCCAGGACGCCCACGAGGCCATCCGCCCCACCATGGCGGAGCTTTCCCCGGACCAGGTGAAGGAAAGCCTGACAGGCGACCAGTATAAGCTTTATAAGCTTATCTGGGAGCGGTTTATTGCCAGCCAAATGGCAAACGCGGAGTACGACACCGTTTCCGCCGACATTTCCGCTAAAAATTACCTCTTTAAAGCCAGCGGCTTTTCCGTCCGGTTCGACGGCTTTACCGTCCTTTATGAGGAGGGCAAAGACGGGGACGAGGAAAAGGAAGGGGTCCTGCCGCCTTTGGAACAGGGCGACCCTCTGACCTTAAAGGACCTGGCGGGCAGTCAGCATTTCACCCAGCCGCCCCCACGGTTTACCGAGGCTTCCCTCATTAAATTCTTAGAGGAACACGGCATCGGCCGGCCCTCCACCTACGCCCCCACCATCACCACCATTACGAAGCGCGGTTATGTGGAAATGGAGGGCAAGCAGTTAAAGCCCACCCAGCTGGGGGAAATCACCACAAAGCTCATGGAGGAGCATTTTGCTTCCATTGTAGACGAAGCCTTTACCGCCCACATGGAAAGCGACCTGGACCTGGTGGAAGAGGGCAAAAAGCCCTGGGTGGAAGTCCTGCGGGAATTTTACGGGGACTTCTCCAAGACCCTGGAAAAGGCCGAGGAGGAAATGAAGGACGTGAAGATGAAGGTCCCCGACGAGGTGACCGACGTCATCTGCGAAAAATGTGGCCGCAATATGGTCATCAAAACCGGCCGCTACGGCAAATTCTTGGCCTGCCCCGGGTTCCCGGAGTGCCGCAACACCAAGCGCATCGCCGTGGAAATGCCCGGCGAGTGCCCCAAATGCGGCGGCAAGATTTTGGAGAAGAAATCCAAGCGGGGCAAGAAATTCTACGGCTGCGAGCACAACCCCGACTGCGATTTCCTTTCCTGGGACCCGCCAATCGAGGAAAAATGCCCCCAGTGCGGCAAAACCCTTTTGAAAAAATCCGGCCGGGGCGCGCGGATTTACTGCTCCAACCCCGACTGCGGCTACCAGCGGGCTGTGGAGAAAGAAACCAACTGAGACAGGAGAATTTATGAAAGCAACAGTCATCGGCGGCGGCCTGGCCGGGTGCGAGGCCGCTTACACCCTGGCCCGGTACGGCATTGAGGCGGAGCTTTGGGAGCAGAAGCCCGAACATTATTCCCCGGCCCACAAATACCCGGGGCTGGCGGAGCTGGTCTGCTCCAATTCCCTGAAAGCCGCCCGGCTGGATTCCGCTTCCGGCATGCTCAAGGAGGAAATGCGCCGGCTGGGGTCTTTGATTGTCCCCTGCGCCGAAAAAACGGCGGTGGCGGCCGGCGGCGCATTGGCCGTGGACCGGGAGGCATTTTCGGACGCGGTAACGGCGGCAATCCGGGAAAATCCTCTCATCCATCTGGTGGAAAAGCAGGCGGACGCCATTCCGGAAGGGCCGGTGATCGTGGCCACAGGCCCTTTGACCAGCGGCGCCCTGGCGGAGGAAATCGTCCGGCTCACCGGGAGGACGGGTTTAAGCTTTTTTGACGCGGCGGCTCCCATTGTCACCGACGAGAGCATCGACCATTCCATCGTCTTTGCAGCTTCCCGGTACGGCCGGGGCGAGGACGATTACTTAAACTGCCCCATGAACAAGGAGGAATACGAGGCCTTTTACGAAGCCCTGGTTTCCGCCGAAAGCGTGGAGCTCCACGCCTTTGAAAAGAAGGATTTCCGGGTGTACGAGGGCTGTATGCCGGTGGAAGTCATGGCCAAACGGGGACCGGACACCATCCGGTTCGGGCCGTTGAAACCCGTGGGCCTCCGGGACCCCCGTACCGGCCGCCGTCCCTGGGCGGTGGTGCAGCTGCGGAAGGAGAACAACGGGGGAACCCTTTATAATCTGGTGGGGTTCCAGACAAACCTCAAATGGGGGGAGCAGAAACGGGTCTTTTCCATGATCCCGGGCCTTGCAAACGCCGAGTTTGTCCGGTACGGGGTCATGCACCGGAATACCTTCTTGGATTCCCCCCGGCTTTTAGACCGGGAGTTCCGCTTGAAAAGCCGTCCCAGCATCCGCTTCGCCGGGCAGATGACCGGCGTGGAAGGGTATGTGGAATCGGCGGCCAGCGGCCTTTTGGCCGGACACCATTTGGCCCGGGAGCTTCTTGGCCTTGCGCCCCTGCAATTGCCGGCGGAATCCATGTTGGGGGCTTTGACCGGCCATGTGGTCAATGAAACCGGGGATTTCCAGCCCATGGGGGCCAATATGGGCATCCTGCCGCCTTTGGAGGAACCGGTCCGGGACAAGCGGCTCCGGTACCTGGCTTTGGCAGAGCGGGGCGTTTCTGCCCTGGAAAAGGCCATAAAGGAGGCGGGACTATGATTACTTACCGTATTATGGAAGAAGGGGACATTGACCGGGTCGTCCCCTTTTATATAGAATATTACAACACCCACGACGGCGACGGGTGGACATATGAAACCACCTACCGCCGGATCCACCAGGTTTGGAGCCGGGAGGACTCCTACTGCCTCCTGATGGAGGAGGACGGCGCTCCCATCGGCTTTGCCATGGGATATTTGGAACAGTTTCACGACATTTCCGCCTACGACCTGGCGGAAATCGTGGTGGACGGCCGGTACCAGAGCCGGGGCCTTGGAACCCGGCTCATGGCGGAACTGGAACGGCGGGTGAAGGAACTGGGAGCGTCCATGGTCCAGCTTTTGGCGGTGAACGATGAAATGCACCGCCATTTTTACGGGAAGCTGGGCTACAAGGACGCGGCCAATCTGGTCATTAAAGGCAAGTGGCTGTAAAAAAACAAAAAGCAGGGAGTGGACAGCATGAAAATTATTGTAGACGGCTTCGGCGGGGACAACGCGCCTTTGGCGGTGTTGCAGGGCTGTGAAATGGCGGTGAAGGAGTACAGCGTGGAAATCGTCGTCACTGGGGACGAGGAAACCTTAAAGAAAACTGCCCAGGAAAACGGCGTTTCTTTGGATCATATTTCCTTCCATCACGCGCCCTCCGTGATTACCATGGAGGACGAGCCAACCTCCATCCTCAAGGAAAAGGCGGACTGCTCCATGGCGGCGGCCTTCCAGCTGGTGAAAGAGGGCAAAGGGGACGCCTTTGTCAGCGCCGGGAATACCGGGGCCATTTTGGTGGGAGCCACCTTCCTGCTGAAACGCATCAAGGGGGTCAAGCGGGCGGCCTTGGCCAGCGTTATCCCCACGGCGACAGGCTGCTACCTGCTCATGGACTGCGGGGCCAACGTGGAGTGCCGGCCGGAAATCCTGACCCAGTTTGGAATCATGGGCAGCCTTTACATGAAAAAAGTCATGAAAACGGCCAATCCCAAGGTAGGGCTTATTAACATCGGCGCCGAGGAAACCAAAGGCGGGGAGCTGCAAATTGCGGCCCTGGCCCAGATGAAGGAAGCCCCCATCAATTTTACCGGCAATGTAGAGGCCAGGGAACTGCCCAAAGGGGCGGTGGATGTGGCGGTGGCCGACGGCTTTACCGGCAACATCGTCCTGAAACTCACCGAGGGCATGGGCTCCCTTATGTCCGCGAAGCTCAAGGAGATTTTCGGCGGCGCTGTGGGAAAGCTGGCCGGGGCGCTGGTGCTCAAAAAAATCAAGGCCCTAAAGAAATCCATGGACTACACCGAGTACGGCGGCGCGCCCCTTTTGGGCATTACCCAGCCGGTCATCAAAGCTCACGGCAGCTCCAATCCCAAAGCCTTTAAAAACGCCATCCGCCAGGCCAGGGATTTTGCCCAGTCGGGGATGATCGAGGAGCTGGGGAACACCGTTTCTTCCATGAAAAAGCCGGAAAGCGGCAACTAAAGTTTGGTAAGACAGAGGGCGGGCCAAGCCCGCCCAAGTGTGAATGAACACGCGGCTCTTGATGCGTCTGGAAACCCGGTTTTCCCGGGGCATGAAGGGCGGCGCGTAGAAAGGAAATGCGTATGCTATCAACGGAAAAATTAGAAGAATTGCAGCAAAAAATCGGCTACACCTTCCGCAACGACCAGCTCCTTTTGCAGGCGCTGACCCATTCTTCCTACGCAAACGAGGGGAAAAAACACGGCAAAAACAATGAACGCCTGGAATTTTTAGGGGACTCGGTGCTGTCGGTAATCGTGGCCCGGCACCTGTTTTTGACCTACCGGGATTTGCCGGAAGGGGAACTGACAAACCTCCGGGCCAGCCTGGTCTGCGAAAAGGCCCTGGACGTTTTTGCCGCCCAGTTCGGCTTAGGGGAGTACCTGCTTTTGGGCAAAGGCGAGGAAATGAACGGCGGCCGGGAACGGCCCTCCATCCTGGCCGATGCTTTTGAGGCGCTGCTGGCGGCCATTTACCTGGACGGCGGCTATGAGGCGGCCCAGAAATTTGTCCTGGGCTTCATCCCGGAACATCTGGACGTCAAAAAGAAAGCCAAGCTCTCCGACTACAAAACCCCTCTCCAGGAGATTGTCCAGCAGAATAAAGAGGAGCGCATCGAGTATGTGCTGGTGGACGAGCAAGGCCCGGACCACGCCAAAACCTTTACGGTGGAAGTCCTGTTAAACTCCAATATCATCGGCAGAGGCCAGGGACGCTCCAAAAAACAGGCGGAGCAGAACGCCGCCCATGAGGCCTTAAAGCTTATGGGATATTACCAGGAGGATTGACCGTGGCCTGCGTCAATGCCGCCCACGCCAACGTCGCCTTTTTTATCCCTCACCGGGGATGCCCCCACCGCTGTTCCTTCTGCGACCAGCGGGCTATTTCCGGGGAAGGGCAGGCCCTGACCCCGGAGGATGTGGCGGAACAGTTAAAAGCGGCCTTTTCCCGGGATTTAAACCCGGATACCACGGAAATCGCCTTTTTCGGCGGCAGCTTCACCTGCCTGCCGCCAAGGGAAATGGAAGGCTTTTTGCAGGCGGCGTTTCCCTATGTCCAGTCCGGGAAATGCCGGGGAATCCGGGTTTCCACCCGGCCCGACGGCATCAGCAAGCCCATTTTGGACCTCCTCAGCCGGTATGGGGTGACGGCTATTGAACTGGGGGCCCAAAGCCTGGACGACAAGGTGCTTCAAATAAACCGCCGGGGCCATACGGCGGAGGACGTCCGGACAGCGTTGGAGGAAATCCGGCGGTATCCGGGGAACCCCTTCTCCCTAGGGCTGCAAATCATGACCGGCCTGCCCGGGGAGGATGAAAAGAGCCGGGAGCTGACCCAAAAAGCGGCGCTTTCCATCCACCCGGACACCCTGCGCCTTTACCCCACAGTGGTAATCCGTGGGACGGAGCTGGCCCGGTGGATGCAGGAGGGAGATTATTGCCCTCCTAATTTGGAGAAAACGGTGTCCTTCGCGGCCCCCATGCTGGAACAGTACGAAAAGGCCGGCATCCGGGTTATCCGGGCGGGGCTTCACGCCAGCCGGGAATTGGAGGCGGAAATGCTGGGGGGAGCCTACCACCCGGCCTTCCGGGAACTCTGCCAGTCGGAGCTGTTCCGGCAGAAGCTGGAAAAATCCCTGGCCGGACAGCCCAAAGGGAAGGGGATTTTAACCGTCCATCCCCGGTTTGTATCCATAGCTATCGGACAGAAGCGGAAAAACCTCCTTTGGGCGGAAGGACAAGGATACCCCTTAAAAATCCGCACGGATGAAACCCTGGAACCGGGGAATTTTACGCTGGATTTCGAAAATTAAAGTTTTCGTCCACCTTTTTTAAAAGGTGGTGGGTTTGGAAAGGGCAAAGCCCTTCCTCGTTTCCCGCAGGAAACGAAATTTTTTGATAAAAAGCGCGAAAAAAAGTTTGAAAAAGTCACGCATGGACTTGTTCAAACGGCCGAAGGCCGTCCGACCGCAGGCAGAACGTTCTCTGCCAAACAATCCAGTGAATTGTTTGGCACGGTAGAAATTTGGCGGGAAATAAGGGGCGGCTCATTTGCGCCAGCAACCGGCAGCTTTCAGCAAAATTGAACTTTTTCAGAAAAACCCTTTTGAGAAAGGATTTTTGGATGTTTTTAAAATCATTGGAAATGCAGGGCTTTAAGTCCTTCCCCGATAAAACGGTGGTGCGCTTCAACAAGGGCCTGACGGCGGTGGTTGGCCCCAACGGAAGCGGCAAGAGCAATTTAAGCGACGCCATCCGCTGGGTGCTGGGGGAAACCTCCAGCAAAACCCTCCGGGGCGAAAAAATGGAGGACGTCATTTTCCTGGGCACCTCCACCCGGAAGCCCCAGGGCTTTGCCGCCGTTTCCCTGACCTTTGACAACGCCGACCGGTTTTTGTCCGTGGACGCGGACGAGGTGACCATCACCCGGCGGTATTACCGCTCCGGGGAAAGCGAATATCAGATCAACGGCGCGGATGTGCGCTTAAAGGATATCAACGAGCTGTTCATGGACACCGGCCTGGGGCGGGACGGCTATTCCATGATCGGCCAGGGCAAAATCGCCGAAATCATCAGCTCCCGCCCGTCCCAGCGGCGGGAGATTTTTGAGGAGGCGGCTGGGATTTCCAAATACCGCTACCGCAAGGCCGAGGCGGAGCGGAAACTTTCCGCCGCCGAGGAAAACCTGGTGCGCCTTTACGACATCCTCTCCGAGCTGGAAGGCCGGGTGGAGCCTTTGCGGGTCCAGTCGGAAAAAGCCAAGGAATTTTTGGAGCTTTCCGGCCGGAAAAAGGCCCTGGAAATCTCCCTGTGGCTGCTGGATTTGGAAAAATCCCGGAAGGCATTGGAGTCCCAGCAGGAAAAATACCTGCTGGCCAAGGGGGAGGACGAGCGCCTTTCCCGGGAGCAGGAGGCCGCCGAAGGCCGCATTCAGGAGGCCTATTCCCGGATGCAGTCCTGCCTGACCCGGGCCGACGAGTTCCAAACCCTGCGGCAGAATTTACAGGCCCGGATCGCCCAGTTAAAACAGGACGAGGCCGTCCGGAAAAACGACGTCATCCACAACGAGGAAACCCTGGGCCGCTTAAACGAGGAGCTTTCCTCCCTGGAAGCCGGGGAATCCCGCAGGGCAGAGGAACTTCGCCACCTTTCGGAGGATTATCAAAGCGCCGCCAGCCGGCAAGACCAGTTAAACTCCGATATGGAGGACAAGAGGGGCCAGCTGTCCCGGCTTTCCGAGGAGCAGAGCGATTACGCCGGCCGGATGGAGGAAACCAACCGGGAGGCCAACCAAGTGGCCTTGGAAATCTCCCGGAACAATATGCTGGTATTGACCCAGGAAAACGCCGCCGCAGACGAGGAAGCCCGGTTAAACGCCTATCTCCACGAGCTGGAAACCCTGGACACCCGTTCCCAGACAGAGCAGGAAACATTGGCGGAAATTGACGGGCTGTTAAAAGAAATCGCCGCCCGGCAGGAATCTTTGGAAAACGCCGCCAAGGGCTGCCAAATGAAGCTGGACAGCCGGAAAAAGCGGATGGAGGAGGCCCGCCAGAACCAGCAGGCCATGGACCTGGCCGTCAAGGAAAAGCTCCAGCGGGCAAAGCTTTTGCAGGACTTGGAGCAGAGCATGGAAGGCTTCCAGTACAGCGTCAAGGCGGTGATGAAGGCCGCCAAAAACGGCGTCCTGCGGGGAATCCAGGGCACGGTGGCCCAGCTTTTAAACGTAAAGCCGGAATATTCCGTTGCTTTGGAAACCGCCCTGGGCGGCGCGTTACAGAACATTGTGGTGACAGACGCGGGAGCCGCCAAGGCAGGCATCCGCTACTTATCCTCCCAGAAGGCCGGGCGGGCCACCTTCCTGCCCGTCAGCGAAATCAAGGGGGGAAACGTCCTCCACGAGCCGGGGCTTTCCGAGGAACCCGGCTTTGTGGCTGCCGCGTCGGAGCTGGTGGAATACGACCCGGCTTATGCCGGCATCGTCCGGTTTTTGCTGGGGCGCATTGCCGTGGCGGAGGATTTGGACGCTGCGTCCTCCATCGCCAAGCGGTACGGCTATAAATTCCGGGTGGTCACCCTGGACGGCCAGCAGGTCAACGTGGGGGGCAGCTTCACCGGCGGTTCCGCCGCCAAAAACCAGGGCATTCTGAGCCGGAAAAACGAAGTGGCGGCCCTGCAGCAGGAAGCGAAAGAGCTTCAGGGAGAAAAGCAGAAGGCCGACGCCAAGGCCCAGGAAATCTCCCGGGAGCTGGCCGCCCTAAACGCCCAGTTAGAGGGCATCCGGGCGGAGCAGGCCACGGCAAGGGAGGACCAAATCCGCTTTGAAGGGGAGCTTGCCCGGGGAAAACAGAGCCGGGAGCAGATGGCTTCCCGCAAAGCCCAGCTGGAAAAGCAGAAAGAGCAGAGCGCCCGCAAGGCGGCAGAATGCCGGGATGAGGCGGAAAAAGCCCGGCAGCGGCTATCCGAGCTGGAAATCGAAGCCGCCCGCATCCGGGAAGCATTGGCCGCCTTCCAGGGCAGCCGGGACACCCTTTCGGAACGCCGGGACGCCATTTTGGAGGAAATCTCCGATTTGAGCCGCCAGGAAATTGCCGCCCAGAAGGATATGGAAAATATCAGGCGGCGCATGGATGAAATGAAGGCCAGCCAGTTAAGCGGCGAGGACCGGAAGGCCCGGCTTTTGGAAGAAATCAGCAAAACCAAGTCCGACGGACGGAATTTGGAGGAATCTATCCGTTCCATCCAGGAGGAAACGGAAAAATCCGCCCTCCAGGTGGCAGAATATGAGGAGAAGGGCAGGCAGATGATTGCCCTCCGGCAGGAAATCGAGGGGGAAACCACCCGTTTTAGGCAGGAGGAGCGGGAAATCTCCGCCCAGAAGGAGCGGAATGCCGGGGAACTGGCCCGTTTGGAGGAACAGCGGCTGTCCGGCCAGAAGGACTACGACCAGATTATCCACCGGCTCATGGACGAGTACGAAATGACCCGTTCCGAGGCCCAGGCCGAGGCCATCCCCATTGAGGACAAGGGGGCGGCCCAGCAGGAGCTGCTGTCCTTAAAAAACCGCATCCGGGGATTGGGCAGCGTGAACCTGGGGGCCATTGAGGAATACAAGGAAGTGCTGGAACGCTACACCTTCTTAAAAGAGCAGGTGGACGACGCCGCCGGCTCCAAAGCGGAGCTGGAAAAGCTCATCGCCCAGCTGACCTCGGACATGGAGCGGATTTTCACCGAGAATTTCAGCCAGATCAACGGCCACTTCCAGCGGATTTTTACCGAGCTGTTCGGCGGGGGCAAGGCCTGCCTGTCCCTTACCGACCCGGAGGACGTTTTATCCTCCGGCGTGGAAATCTCCGTCCAGCCTCCCGGGAAAATCATCAAAAACCTGGAGGCCCTGTCCGGCGGGGAACAGTCCTTTGTGGCTATCGCCATTTACTTCGCCATTTTGAAGGTCCGGCCCTCCCCCTTCTGTGTCCTGGACGAGATTGAGGCGGCGCTGGACGATGTCAACGTGGTCAAATACGCCAGCTATTTAAGGGTCATGAGCGACAAAACCCAGTTTATCCTCATCACCCACCGCCGCGGCTCCATGGAGGAGGCGGACGTCCTGTACGGCGTCACCATGCAGGAGCAGGGGGTATCGAAACTCCTGGAACTGAACGTCTCCGAAATCGCCGGGCGGATGGCGGAACTGGAAAACCAATCGCAATAAGGAGGAATCGCCATGGGATTTTTTGATAAGATCAAGCAGGGGCTGCAAAAAACCAAGGACGCCATGATGAAGCAGGTGGAATCGGTCATCCACTCCTTCACCAAGGTGGA
>DVJP01000046.1 GCA_018716725.1 Candidatus Merdivicinus excrementipullorum
TTGGATTTTCCAACGTAGGTAAATCCGGTGTAGGTGGTAGCTGTGGCTGCTCATAAATCACATAATCGGCACCCCGCAGGCGTCCTTTTGCGTCACGTTCCCTTGAACGGACGATATACCCGGCGCGTTCCAGTTCCCGCACCGCTTCACGGATAGCGTCGATTTTCTCCCGGTTGATATGGGACAGCCCCGCAAGGGTATAGTCCCAATCTTCGGGAAGTGAGAGCATTTGTGACAACAAGCCCTTTGCTTTCAAGGTCAGCTCCTTGTTGCGTAAATGGTGGTTACTCATTACGGTATATCCCGTGTTCCGTTCCACTCTGAAAACTGCCATAGCTTATCAGCTCCTTTGCTGTGGATTTGTTACGCAGTAGAACGTGGATTTTGAGGGGAAAGGTATCTTTCCCTTGCTTCCCCGGTTCCGCGCTCTGGAAGCCGCATAAATCAAGGCTCTTTCTGCCCCTACTGCGTAACATGAGGGCATAAAAAAAGCGGCGTTCCTGTTCTTCCGGGGTGGAAGTGGGAAACGCCGCCTTTGCGGTTCAATATTCAGTTGTAGGAAAAAGCAGCTTGTCCTATCTCATGTATTATCTTCATTTTGAGGTATAGCAGCAGATAGGGCGGCTCATGCCTATGTCCTGCAAATGTTCTGATTGATAGTGACCTTCCAAAAGTGCTGAATTTGTGGGCTTTCCGCGCCTTTGGAATTTTACTACAATCTTCCCGGTTTGCTTCGCCGAATCTTTGATAATGGACAATTTCCCGGGCACGCAGGAATTTAATGGCGTCCCGGACATCCGGATCGTCTACCAGTCTGAGGATATTGTCGTAACTTAAGCGCGCTTTCTGTTCGGCCGCCAAGTCTTCGTTTAAATCGGCGAAAACGTCGCCGGTGGAAGCGATGGTCCCGGCGGAAAAGGGCACGCCGGAGGCCGCCTGGGGATAAATACCAGTGGTGTGATCCACAAAATACTGGTCAAATCCCTTTTCCTTGATCTCTTTCACGGACAAATTCCGGGTCAGCTGATAAAGGATAGCGGAGACCATTTCCACATGCGCCAGTTCTTCTGTACCTACAGGAGGGTCGCAAGGGCGCACAGAAAAGGGCGAAAAAATGCCTGGAAATGCTCCGGACAGGCAAAGAGTTCAAACCTCCCTCATAAATATGGGCCAGGGAGGTTTTGTCAATGTGGAATAAAGCGGTATTTTTGGAATGTTCCGAAGAAACCCTAATCAGCAAGACGTCTGCGCCGGAATTTTACCGGCTGTATCAGCAGTCGGTGCTGCTGGCCTTAAAAGAACAGGGCGTTTTAAACGATATACAGCTTCAGTATTGCCTGGACATACTGGATCATCGGCATGAAAAATGCAGGGAGTGGTAGGGAACATGAAAGTTGCAGCCTATTGCCGGGTTTCTACGGATAAGGAGGACCAGGTAAATTCCTTTGAAAGCCAGCAGCAGTATTTCCGGGAGTATATCAGCCGCCAGCCGGGCTGGGAACTATATAGGATTTATGCCGACGAGGGCGTCACAGGCACCAGCACTAAAAAGCGCGGGGCCTTTAACCGCATGATCCAGGACGCCCGGCTCCACCGGTTTGATTTGATTGTAACAAAAGAGATTTCCCGCTTTGCCCGCAATACCCTGGACAGTCTCGCCTATACCCGGGAACTAAAGCGGATGGGGATCGGCGTTTTTTTCCTAAACGATAATATGAACACCCTCGCGGAGGATTCGGAAATGCTGCTGGCCATCAAATCCACCATGGCCCAGGAGGAAAGCCGTTCCACCAGCGCCCGGGTCAAATGGGGCCAGACCCGCCGCATGGAGCAGGGGGTGGTGTTCGGGCGGTCTTTGCTGGGATATGATGTGCAGCACGGCAAAATGACGGTGAATCCGGAAGGGGCGGAAATCGTCCGGCTGATTTTCCACAAATATGTCCATGAACGCAAGGGGGCTTCCGTCATTGCCCGGGAATTGCGGGAGGCGGGCTACAAAACCCTCACCGGCAGCGCCTGCTGGCGGAATACCGTCATTCTCAAAATTCTCCGCAACGAGAAATATTGCGGGGATCTCAAGCAGAAAAAGACCATCACCCTCGATTATCTCACCCATCAGAAGAAGTATAACCGCGGCGAAGAAGAATTCATTTTCCTCAAAGACCACCATGAACCGATTGTCAGCCGGGAACTGTGGGAGGAGGCCCAACGGGAAATCGCCCGCCGGGATCTGGACGGCAGATCCGGCGCCGGCCATGGCAGCCGCTACCCCCTGTCCGGAAAAATCAAGTGCGGCCAATGCGGGCGGAGCTTTGTTTCCAAAAGCCGCAGCCGAAAGGACGGCAGCCGTTATAAAGTCTGGCGGTGCGGTGCTGCCGCGGCGGAGGGGAAACGGCGCATGGACCCGGCAGGCAATGAAATCGGCTGTGACACGGGTTATCAGATCCGGGATGAGACTGGGATGGAAATAGTGCGGCAGTCAGTGGGAATGCTGAAGCTGGATACAGAAGCCGCCGCCCGCAGCATTACCTGCATAGCGCTGGAGGCAATCCAGGCTTCCCGAGACAGAAGCTCGCTGAATGCAAAACAGCTGAAAAAAGAGCTGGAGCAGGTGAAAGCAAAGAAAGCGGCAATGCTGGACGTTTTTTTTGCGAACAGCATTGCCGCAGACGACATGGAGCTGATGAATGCCCAGTACAGCCGCCGCATGGCCGAACTTACCGAAAAAATCGCAGCGGCAGAAAAACAAGAAAGCCAATTCTGGGATACCACCCCGTCGGAAAAGGACATCCGTGCCAAAATAATGGGCATTATCCATGGAGAAACAACGCCAGATCTTTTTTACGGCAGCCTGCTTGACCGCATTACCGCTTATCCGGACCGGCGGATGGAGGTGCAGTTGAAACTGCTCCCAACCAAATGGACCTATGCGCTGGAAAATAGGGCGGCGTCAAATGAGGGGTGAACCCTCTTCAATCTGGCTGGCGGTTATTTGCCCCAGGAAAGGTTTTCTGTCCCGGCGGCCGCTTCAAAGTGATATTTGACAATGCCCAAATCCGCTTTGGAGTAGAACCCTCCCAAGGATTTTGCCGCAACGATGTTCCCGTTAAGGGAAATCAGAACATATTTCCAAGCCTTTCGCGAAAATCTGCTTTCAGCATAGCACAACTTGCCCGCGGCCGTCAAATATGGTGATTTTCTGCCAGAAAAATGATGATTTTATTCTATCCATTTGCCTGAGATTGTGGTATGATAATGACAAAGCCATTGGAAAAACGGCTGCAGACTGGAGGAAAAAGAATGGTATACATTGCGGAGAACAAGCTCATCCGGGAGTACGATGGAGAGCGGATGATGATCGAGGCTTATGGAGAAAACAGCCTGCGGGTGCGGGTGACCCGGCTCAAGGATTTTCCGGAGGAAAACTGGGCGCTGATCCCCCAGTCGGAGCAGGGCGCAAAAATTACCCTGATGCGGAACGAGAAAGAGGCGGAAACCCAGAAGGTCAATTCCGAGGAACGGATCGTAGGCGACGGGGCCGTTATGGAAAACGGCAAGATCCGGGTGATCCTCAACAAGGCGAGCAAGCTGATTTTTGAAAACAGCGCGGGCAGAACCCTCCTGCGGGAGCTGGAATGCGACCGCCACAGCAGTCTTGGCATCCGGACCCGGGAGCTGAAAACCCTTTCCGGCGGCAATTTTAAGGCCAGCTTGAAATTCGAGTCCGACCCGGCGGAAAAGCTCTTCGGCATGGGCCAGTACCAAAACGGTGTGTTCAACCTGAAGGGCAGTATGCTGGAACTGGCCCAGCGGAATTCCCAGGCCAGCGTGCCCTTTGTGGTGTCCAGCTTAGGCTACGGCTTTTTCTGGAACAATCCGGCGGTGGGCCGGGCGTCCTTCGGCGTGAACGTCACCGAATGGGAAGCGGAAAGCACCAAGACCATTGATTTCTGGATCACGGCGGGGGATACCCCGGCGGAAATTCACGCCCAGTACATGGCAGTCACCGGCAAGCCCCCCATGATGCCGGAGCACGGCCTTGGGTTCTGGCAGTGCAAGCTGCGGTACCAGACCCAGGAGGAGCTGCTCTCCGTTGCCCGGGAATACCACCGGCGGGGCGTTCCCCTGGACGTTATCGTTGCCGACTTTTTCCACTGGACATTGGAAGGCACCTGGGCCTTTGACCCGGAATACTGGCCGGACCCGGAGGGGATGGTCAAGGAGCTGGAAGCCATGGGGACCAAGCTCATGGTGTCCGTCTGGCCCACGGTGTCGGTTTACGCGCCGGATTATCAGTACATGAAAGAAATGGGCTACCTGGTGTCCTCGGAATCCGGGGTGAAGATCAATATGCTGATGATCGACCCCACATCCTTTACGGATATGACCCATCCCGGCGCACGGAAATTTGTCTGGGACAAGCTCAAGGAGAATTACTATAACAAAGGCGTCAAGGATTTCTGGCTGGATGTGGCGGAGCCGGAATATTCCAGCTACGATTTTGAGAACTACCGGTATCACCAAGGCTCCGTCCTGGAAGTGGGCAACCAGTACCCCATGTGGTACACCAAAATGATCTATGACGGTCTGACCGAAGCCGGGGAAAAGGACGTGGTGAGCCTGGTTCGGTGCGCCTGGGCCGGAAGCCAGCGGTACGGGGCTTTGGTCTGGTCCGGCGACATCCCCTCCACCTTCGAGTCCTTTAAAATCCAGATCGTCTGCGGCCTGCAGATGGCCATGGCCGGCATTCCCTGGTGGACTACCGACATCGGCGGGTTCCACGACGGGGACATCCGGGACCCCAAATTCCAGGAACTGCTCATCCGGTGGTTCCAGTACGGGGCTTTCTGCCCGGTGATGCGGCTTCATGGCCACAGAAGCCCCTATAAAGCCCCTCTGGGCAAAACCGGCGGCGGGCGGTGCGCCAGCGGCGCGGAAAACGAAATCTGGTCCTATGGGGAAGAAAACTATGAGATCATGAAAAAGTACATTGAGCTTCGGGAAGAGCTGCGGCCCTACACCCGCCGGCTGATGAAGGAAGCAAACGAAACCGGCGCGCCGGTGATGCGGCCCCTGTTCTACCAGTTCCCAGAAGATGAAAAGGCCTGGGAAATCAAGGACCAGTTCCTGTTCGGCGACAAATACCTGGTGGCTCCGGTAACGGAATACGGGCAGAGAAAACGGGAGGTTTACCTGCCTGCCGGCGCTTCCTGGACGGAACAGTCCACCGGCAAAACCTACGAGGGCGGCCGGACGGTTACGGCGGATGCCCCCCTGGACGTCATCCCCGTCTTTGTAAGAGGATAAAGGAGGAAAGTACCCGATGAAAACAGCAGCAACTGCCCGCAAGAGGAATAAAACCTGGAGCAAAATCCTTCAGAATTACGATTTGTACATCTTTTTACTGCCCGCCGTTTTGCTGACGTTTTGTTTCACCTATATCCCCATGTACGGTATCGTCATGGCGTTTCAGGACTTTACTCCCAGCCAGGGCGTTTTCGGAAGCCCGTGGGTGGGGCTGGAGCACTTTCGGCGATTTTTCAGCTCCTACCAGGCCAAAAACCTGATTATCAATACCCTGGCCCTGAGTATTTACGGCATGGTGGCTACCTTCCCGCTGCCCATTGTATTGGCTCTGATGCTCAACCAGATGAAGGCGCTGAAATTTAAAAAGACCTTGCAGACCATTACCTACATGCCCCACTTTATCTCCATTGTTGTAGTGGTCAGTATGCTCAATATTTTCCTTTCCCCCAGCACCGGCCTTTACGGAAATATCTGCCGCCTTATCGGGGTGGAACCTATGAACCTGATGGGGACCGCGGACGCGTTCCGTTCCATTTACGTCTGGTCGGATGTCTGGCAGCACACCGGCTGGGACAGCGTCATATACCTTGCGGCACTGGCAGCCGTTGACCCCACCCTCTATGAGGCGGCAACGGTGGACGGGGCCAGCCGCTTAAAAAAGATGATCCACATTGACTTTCCTTCCATCCTTCCCACCTGTACGATCCTGCTGATCCTTCGGGTAGGCGGCTTAATGGGCGTTGGATTTGACAAGGCGTTCCTGATGCAGAACGCCCTGAACACCACCAAAAGCGAAATCATTTCCACATACACCTATAAAGTCGGTATCGTTTCGGCCCAATACAGCTTTTCGGCGGCTGTGGGGCTGTTTAACACCATCATCAATTTTATCCTGCTGGTTTCGGTCAACGCAATTTCCCGGAAACTCAGCGACAACAGCCTGTGGTAAAAGGAGGACGGGAAAATGGCAATCAAACGCTCCAAATCCGACTTAATTTTCGATATTGTGATTTACACAATCGGCGTACTGCTGATTTTTGTCATTGCGTATCCGCTGTACTTCGTTGTCATTGCTTCTTTCAGCGGCCCCAGCGCTGTTGCAGGCGGCGATGTATGGCTCTGGCCCAAAGCGGTGACGCTGGAAGGCTACAAACGGGTTTTTGAAACAGAAGAAATCTGGCTCGGGTACCGGAACACCATTGCTTTTACGGTAGTGGGGACGCTCATCAGCCTTTTATTCACCCTGCCCGCCGCCTATTCCCTTTCCCGCAAGGATTTGGTGGGGCGCAAAGGCTTCATGCTGTTCTTCACCATCACCATGTTCTTTAACGGCGGCTTGATCCCCACTTATATGGTGGTCCAGAGCTTTGGGCTTTTGGATACCTTTTGGGTCATTGTCCTTCCCTTCTCCGTCAGCGTATATAACCTGATTGTCTGCCGGACCTTCTTTATGTCCGGCGTGCCCTCCGACCTTTTGGAAGCGGCGCAGCTGGACGGATGCAGCAATTTCCGGTTTTTCTTTACCATTGTCATTCCCATTTCCAAAGCGCTGATTGCGGTTATCGCCCTTTACTGCATCGTCGGCCAGTGGAACCAGTACTTCACTTCTCTGGTTTACACCCGTGACCCGGACCTCCGCCCCCTTCAGCTGGTGCTGCGGGAAATCCTGCTGCAAAACCAGACCAAGGCTGATACGGCAGGCGTTGGAATGAATGAAGTGCAGCGGATTGCGGACGTGATGAAGTACGGCGTCATCATTGTTTCCACTTTACCGGTTTTGGTATTCTATCCCTTTATCCAGAAGTATTTCAATCAGGGCGTTATGCTTGGTTCCCTGAAAGGCTAAGCATTTTATACACGAAAATTTACAGGAGGTATTATCATGAAACGAGCTATCACCTTTATTTTAGCGGCAAGCATGCTGGCGGCGGCTTTGACCGGCTGCGGCTTTGACCGGCTGCGGCCAACAAAAGGCGCCTACTGTCTCGGAAACCCCGCCGGAGGTTTCGGAAAACTTTAACGCCACCGGTTATCCTATCGTCAACGAACCTGTTACGCTTCATGTCTTTGCATCCAAACACAGCTTAAGTGAGGATTATGACACCATCCAAACCTTTATCAATTTAGAGGAGCAGACCAACGTGAAAATTGAGTGGGAATACGCTCCCGCCGCCGACTGGGAAACCCAGAAACCCCTGCTGCTGGCCAGCAGTGATATTCCTGAAGTGTTTGTAGGTAATCCTTTAGTAGAATCGGATGTTTTACAGAATCCTACATTGTTCTACCCCATGGAGGACTACATTGAGCAGTACTGCCCCAACATTCAGGCAATGTTTGAAGAGAACCCCAGCCTGGAGAAGCTGGCCACTGCGCCGGACGGCCATATTTATGGACTTCCGAAGCAGATGCCCTGCCGGCCGGACTCTTTCACTATGGGCTTTATCAACCAGCAGTGGCTGGACAACCTGGGTCTGGAGATGCCCACCACCACGGACGAACTCTATGAAGTCTTAAAAGCCTTCAAAGAGCAGGACGCCAACGGCAACGGCGACCCCAACGATGAAATCCCACTTTCCGGCATCGGAATGAACAATTTGGCCGGTATCACCCCGATTTTTGCCTGGTTCGGCGCGGTTCACAGCGTCAACAGCTGGTTTGAAGTCAACGACGGCGTAGTGGAATACGTCCCCGCATCGGAAGAATTCAAAGAAGGCATTAAATATTTGCAGAAATTGTATACAGAAGGACTGATTGACCAGGAACTGTTTACCAACGACTGGTCCTCTTACCCCGCTAAACTGAATCCGGAAGGAGATAGTTTAGTTGGCGTTGGCTTCCACTGGTCCATTGAAACCGCAGTAGGCCCCACCCGCAAGGAAGAATACACCCAGCTGCTGCCCATGAAGGGACCCAACGGCGACCAGTACTGGCCGGTAAACCCGGAAGCCGCCAAAAACGGCACTTATTATGCAGAAGTAACCGCCGCCTGCGAGCATCCGGAAATCGCCATGCGGTGGCTGGACGCGCTGTATGACCAGAAGACCTCTATGCAGACATTCTATGGGCCTATCGGCACCACCATGGAAGAAAACGCGGACGGAACCTATACGGTTCTGGATCCTCCGGAAGGGGTCAGCGGCGAAACCTGGGCCTGGCAGTACAGCTGGGGCGACCAAGGCCCCATGTATGTTGGCGACGCTTTCAGCGAGAAGATCACGCCTTCCCGGGACGTTCGGGAAAAGCTGGAGGCCGACAAGAATTACGCCCCGTACTTTAAGGACGAATATTACCCGCTGGTAACCTTCACCCAGGAAGAAAACGATGAATTGTCCATTATCAGCACGGACGTTACCAAATGTGTGGATGAGATGATGGCCTCCTGGATCACCGGCGCCAGCGACATTGATGCGGACTGGGATTCTTATCTCCAGCAGCTGTCCGACATGAAGCTGGACCGCATGATCGAGATTTATCAGGCCGCGTACGACCGGTATATGGGCTAATTACTGCGCAGCTAAGGCCAGCCTGCCAAAATCGGGCTGGCCTTAAAAGGTTAGGTAAAGGGATAAGCTATGATTCACAAAGAAAACTGGGAAGAAACCCAAAAGCATTTGGACGCTTTCTGGAACAAGGACTATGAAAATCGGTGCAATCTGGCCATGCGCGTTCCGTGGGCGGAAGGAAACCAGGACGCGCTTCCTCCGCTGGATTGCTCCAGTCTGGAAGAAGCCTACACTTCTCCGGACTACCTGTACGCCCGGTGGAAAAGGCACAGCCTGTGCCACCAGTTTTTGGGGGAAGGCATCCCCGTCAGCAACCTGGATTTCGGGACGGCCGGGCACGCGACCTATTTTGGGGCAAAGCCTCACTATGCCCCGGACACTATCTGGTTCTCTCCCACGCTGGAAGAACCGGACGCCGCTTTGCTGCGGTACGACCCGGAGGAAACGGCCTTCAAAAAGCATCAGGAAATCACTGCGGCTTTGGCGCGGAAAGCAGCGGGGGAATTCATGGTAGCCATGCCCGACAACTGCGGCATCATCGACGCCCTGGCCGCTCTCCGGGGTCCGGAAAACCTGCTGCTTGATATGATTGAAAATCCGGAATTTGTCCATGAGGCCTGCCGGAAGATCACAGAGGCATGGAAAACCACCCAGAGCAGATTTTTTGAAATTCTTGCGGAAAATAACCAGGGCGGTTCTTCCCACAGCTGGATGCAGCTTTGGTGCCCCAAACGCCACGCCCAGATCCAGTGCGATTTTTCGGTGATGATTTCCCCCGCCATGTTTGAGGAGTTTGTCCTGCCGGAAATTGAGGAATGCGCCGAATTCCTGGACTGCATTACCTATCATCTGGACGGGCAGGAGCAGATTAGGCATTTGGACCTGCTTTTATCGGTAAAAAAACTGGACAACATCCAGTGGACGCCTGTGGCCGGGCAGCCCCGGACTTCGACGTTTATTAAAGAATTCCAAAAAATCCAGGCCGCAGGCAAGGGATTGGTTCTGATACCGGAAAAGGATGAAGTGCCCATCCTGATGGAAAACCTTTCCCATAAAGGGCTTCATCTTATTGTAAACGATGTTTCCAGTCCCCAGGAAGCGGAGGATTTATTGCGGCTGGCGGAAAAACTGGCGCACTGAAACAGAAGCACAGTCGGGAGGATGTACAAATGGAATATAAAAACATAACGGAGAATCAACCGGTCCATATTGATTTTTCCAAAACCGCCGGGGAGATGGTTCCCAAAGTGGGGTTCCTGCTGGTTCCCAATGAGGATGTGCCGGACGGGCGGATTCTGCCCCTTCATGTCCGGATTGTGCGGGACGGCTTTGACGCGCAGAACTACTTGGGGACCCACACCGGCAACAATTCGCCGGAGAATACCCGGGATTATCTGATTAACGAGCACAACCAGCTGGAACGGATGAAAGACAGCGTAGAACGGCTGGATGAGCTGGGCATTCAGTATTACCCGATTCTGGTCTACAACCAGTCCTGGAACTCCACCACAGGGCTGGCCCAGGGAAAGCCCAAGGATCTGGACGTCCATAAGGAATTGATGAAGGATATTTTCCAGTATATCAAGGATAACCATGTCAACATCCGGGAATTCGACGTGTGGAACGAGGATTGGGGCGGAGTCGGGGATCTTTATCCCCAGCTTCACAAAAACGCCTGGGAGGCTATGATGGACATCCTTCCGGACGGCGCCCTAATCGGCCCTTCTCTGGCAGATTCCCCGGACCCCTTGGAGCGGGGGCTTCAACTCATTGAAGACTGCGCCAAATGGGAAATCCCCGTGGGCGTCATTGCCTGGCATTTTGTTCCGGAAGTGCGGCGGTTTATGGATACCTGGGAAAGCAAGGCGAAAGAACATCCCGTGGTGGGGCCTGTTCGGTATTATTATGAAGAATACAGCTGGCCGCAGCAATCCGGCGTGAAAAACTTTAAAGTCATGGAGGAATTCGACCGGGCGGGGGTGGACGAGGCCATCCGCGGGATATGGCGGTACCCCAACGGATTAAGCGACATGGTCCGCACCGACCAGACCAAAGAAAACCCCAATTACCGGCTCTGCGAATGGTGGCACACGGCCGCTTACGGCTCCATGAGCGGACAGAAAGTCAAAAACGATTCCCCGGAACTGTACATTGCCTCCATTGACACGGAAAAAGGGGAAGCCAAGGCGCTGATCGGCTCGGAAACGGACCGCACCGTGTCTTTGTTCCTGGAGAACCTCCCCTTTGAAGGGAAAATTACCGCGGACCGCTATCAAATCGCCCGGTCCGTGAACCCGGAGGCGGATATTGCGGAGCGCGTCAACGACCTGCCGGAAAACGAAGGGATCCAGTATCGGGAAACCGCCGAATTGGATGGGAGATCCCCGTTTACGCTGGATATGCACGCAGATGAGATTTCCCTGCTGGTTGTCAAAACGGAAAAGAGCATCCCCTCTGATTTTTACCTGAAATCCCCCGACGACCATACCCTGGTCCTGCCGCATCCCACCCTGTGTTGGCAGAAATCTCAGGGTGCGGAAGCCTACGACCTGGAAATCGCCTTCGATAAGCAGTTCCGGCAGGTGGTTTCCCGCAAAACCGGCCTGGCCAGTGAAACATACACCGTAGAGGAGGAGCTGGAAAAAGACCGCCCCTATTATTGGCGGGTTACTGCGGTCAATGAAAACGGCCGGCGCGCCCCGCTGAACAATATGTATTACGCCTTTACCGTTACAGACGACGTGGAAGTCCCCGGCGGGTTTGTCATGCTGCAGGTTCCCAACGGCGCTGATTCCGTTTCCACCAATCCCCGGTTTACCTGGACCCAGTCCCGGAACGCGGATTCTTTCCTGCTGGAAATTTCTGAAAGGGAAGATTTTGAGAACGCCCGGCGGATTTCCGTACTCCATCCGGAAAAGCGGGTCACTTCCTGGAACACCAACACCTATTTGGAATATACGCTGGCAGAGCCCCTGCGTCCGGCGTCCTGGTATTACGCCCGGATTTCGGCGGTAAATGAGCATGGAATCCGCCGGATGAACAATAAACCCCATAAATTCCGGACCACCTCCCCCGACTGGGCCCCCATGGATTTTGACCTGCTTTACCCTGCAAACGGCGCGGTGATAGAGCAGCGGGAAACCCTGCGCTGGGAGAAAACCCCCGGCAGCTTTTTCTATGAACTGGAAGTGGCCTCCGACCGGGATTTTTCCAACGTGCTGATCCGCCGCCGGTTCCTGACGCAGCCGGCCTACACCCTGGAATCAAACCTCCTGGAACCGGATACTGTCTACTACTGGCGGGTCACGGCAGCCAGCAAGGACAAGATGCAAAAGACAGAAAACCGGGCCGGCGTTCAGAGCTTCCGGACTTCTCCGGTTCCCGCCGCCCCCACCTTCAAGAGTTTCATCCCGGAAAAAGGCGGGGCTGCCGTCATTTTTGAACCGGTGCTGGGGGCGGACAGCTATACAGTCAAAATCGGGACGGCTCCCGGCGCATACGACCGGGAAATTACAGGAATCGCCTCAGACCGGGTATTCGTCCCCTTGGCGCAGGAGAGTTTTTGCGCCGTTACCGCCTGCCGGAACGGACTGGAAAGCAAAATCCACAATGAGCGTCTGGTCAAGCCGGCCAAAAATGAAATGGAGTAGATTTTATGGAAATGACACCAAAACGCCGGCTCTTGGCGGCAATCCGCGGGGAAGAAGTGGATCACGTCCCTTTTTCCCCTTTCCTGGCCTATTACTTTGATTTTCTGCCAAAGGAAACCCAGGAAAAAGGCCAGCTGGAATATCTGAAAGCCATGGGGGCGGACCCTCTCCTGCGGGGATTTATTGCCGCTTACAAAACAAGGCGCCGGGAATGCTCGGTGACGGAAAAGACCCAAGGGAATAAGCGGTATATTACGACCCACACTCCGAAAGGGGAGCTGTATTCCGTTTACACTTATGTTTCCGAATCCAACACCTGGTTTTTGACGGAACATCCCGTCAAAGGGATTGAGGACATTCCGGCGGCTATGGCCCTTTACGAGGATCTGGAAATCGTGGATAACATCGCCGAAGCCAACCGCCAGGTGGAGGCCCTAGGGGAGGACGGCCTGCATATCTCTATCATCGGCGCTGAAAACAAATCCGCTTACCAGCACATGGTGGAGCATTTGGTGGGCACCGAAAACTTAATTTACCTGACTATGGATTATCCGGACGAAGTACGGGAACTGACGGAAGTGATCGCCGCTAAAAACCGGAAAACAGTGGAATATACGGCGGAAAGCAAAATCGAGGCCTGCCTTTCCTGGGAGGACAGTTCCACCACCAACTTAAGCCCGGCCCTTTACCGGGAATATATCGCCCCCGAGATTACGGAGTGGAACAAAATCCTGCGGGACTCCGGCAAAATTTACATTCAGCACGCCTGCGGGCATATTAAAGACCTGCTGCTGCCTATTGCCGGACAGGGCGTAACGGCCATTGAGTCCATTTCGCCGCCTCCCACGGGGAATGTGACCATGGAGGAGGCCCACAGAATCCTGCCGTCCCATGTCGGACTTATTGGCGGCATTGAACCGGTTCAGTTTTTGCAGGATTCCGTGGAGAATTTGCTCCGGTATACGGAAGCCCTTTGTGCTATGATGAAAGGCCGGGGGTTTGTCCTGGCCAACAGCGACAGCTGCCCTCCCGGCGTTGGATATGAGAAATTCCAAAAACATGCCCAATATGTGAAAAATATCCACGCTTAGGGAGCAAAGAAAACAAAAATTCCGGTATAAATCTGCCGAAACAGTCCGGACGCTATTTCCAGATCGCCGGGAAGTATTACTGGAACTACCGTCCCGGCCCTGCCAAAATTTAAAATCCATCTAAATCGCCTTGGCGGCAAGGATCGAAAAGTTCAACCTGGAAAGCCTGCCCTCTCTGGTTGTGAACGGTGAATTGGATTTGCCCAGCCGGTCATGCAGCATGGCCAAAAATTTTTCCGGGGAAAGCCCAAAAGGTCAATTCTGAGATGCGGCAGTCGCCGCCGGCTTGCGAAACCCGGCGGCGACTGCTGCAATGCCCAGCAGGCAAAGACAAGCCCACAATAGAGTGGTACTGCTCCATCCCCACAGATCAACCAGAAATCCGGAAACGATTCCCGAACAGCCGGCGCCCAGGTAAGCAAAAAAATTGAACAGCCCCGCTGTGGAGGACGCCCGGCCGCAGGCGGAAAACCGCAGGGGAATAAAAGTAAGCAGCAAAGTGTTGACGCCGCACAGCAAGGCGGAAATGATACTGAAAAATAAAACATCTACCCATATCCAATGCCCCAGCAGGAAAAAGAATATCAAGCAACAGATGCCGGCGCCTAAGAACAGCAGAATGGCCGGCTTTTTTTCTTTGCTGCAAAAGCGGTTCATCAGCCTGCCGGAGAGCAGAACGCCTACAAAGCTAAACAGCGGGATACAGGAAGAGGCCACTGAAATAACGGCTGAAGAAGCATGGTAAAGGTTTGTCAGGATAGTAGGTTCCCACAAGGTGATTCCATCCTTAATGACCCCCTGTGCCATGGCTGCAATGCAAAACCAGAGCAGACGATGGCGGCGGATCAGTGTCCAGACAGAAATAGGCGGGGAACCACTGCTTTCACCATCCCCACAAGGTTTAGAAAAATCCTCCAGCCCCAGCTTCCTGGGATTATCGTTCATTTTTGCAAGAAACCATAGAGAAAAGAGCAAGGTGAAAGTCCCGGGCAGGAAAAAAGCAGCCCTCCAGGACGCATAGTGGGCCAGCAATCCCAGGCCAGCCCACGAAATCAGGTACCCTGCCAGCGAGGAAAAGCTGACAATCACAGCGGGGCGGCCGCGCCCTTCGGGGGGATACCACATGGCGATTGCACGGACGATAGGCCCCCAGAGAGTGGAAAGGAACAGTCCATTTGCCGTCCAGACGGTTAAAATAACCCCGTAAACTGGGAAAAAACCTACCAGCAGATTACAAAAGGAGGTCCCGAATAACCCGATGCACATAAACATTTTGATGGGAATCCGGTCCCCGGCGATGCCGCCAAGTAAGTGCCCCACAGCGTAGCTAATAAAAAATGCACTGCCGATCAAGCCTGCCAAAGAAGCGCTCCATCGGAATTCTTCTGTCATTTCCGGCAAGGCAATAGAGAGGTTGGTCCTACAAAGGTACGAAAGGGCATAAGAAATCCAGCAAAGAAATAAGATTTTCCTTTGCCAGACCTTTTGTGTAGTTGTCTTTTCCTTTTTCATGGAAAACACCTCCAAATGAACAAAACCACAAAAAACAACAAACTAAAATAAAAAACAATATTACAGTGTGTGATTATACGCTTTTTAAAAAGGATTGTCAAGATAAAAACACGAAATCCCAAAATAAATCATAAGATCTTATTGACATTTTGAGTCAGGAGAAGTATAATAACCCTTGTCGGCAGCAATCCAATAAAGGGAAAGGAGAGGTTTTGTGCTGGCGGAGGAACGGTATCATCAAATCTTGAAATTACTGCGAACAGAACGGACAGTCAAAGTAGCCGAACTGACAGAACTGTTCCAGGTATCTGCAGAAACAGTCCGTCGGGACCTAGATTACCTGGAAAAGGAAGGATGCTTAAAAAAGGTATATGGCGGCGCTGTTTTGGAACAGGTGGATTCCAGCATGGCGGCATTTAAAGAACGGGAACATCAGTTTCAGGAAAATAAGCTGGAAGCAGCGCAGCTGGTTTGCCGGTTTGTCAAGGAAGGCGATTCCATTGCGCTGGATGCCGGTACCACCAGCCTGGAAATCGCCAAGGTCCTTAAGGAAAAATATGAAAAGCTGACGATCCTTACCAACTCCATAGCAATTGTGAATGAATTGATGGAAAAACCGTCTTTCACCGTTATGCTGGCGGGCGGAGTCGTGCATCCGGCGGAAGAGTCTATCATCGGGGCGGCCTGTGTAGAGCAGCTGCGGCAGTACCGTGTAAATTTCTATTTCCTGACGCCCAGCGGCGTTTCCCTTCATTCCGGCATTACATCCGGCGTCGCCTCCTGCGGCTTCGAGGATGTGGAGGTACAGCGCGCTATGGCGGATATTGCCGGGAGGGTGATCGTACTGTGCGGCAGCAACTGTTTTGAAAAAGTGTGCCTGCTGAAAGTATGCGACTTGATCCGCGTGGAGTGTATCCTGACGGATTCCAGGCTGCCGGCGGAAGTACGGAAACAGTACGAGACGGCGGATATCAAAATTATTACGCCGGACTGCGAATAAACAAAGAAGAGGATAAACATGGCGAAAAGGGGCCTGCGGACAGACGGAAACTGGTATAAAGGCAATCTTCATCTGCATTCCACCAACTCTGACGGACGGAAAACTCCTGAAGAAATCGTCCAGATTTACCGGGATCACGGATACCAGTTTGTGTCGTTTACGGAACATGAACACTATACGCATAACAGCGGCCTGTCTACAGAGGATTTCCTGGTCATCCCTGGCGTGGAATTTGCATGCGATCAGCCGGAACCTTGGCGCATCTATCATCTGCTGGGAATTGGCCGGCATGCTGCGGGGAAGGAAGCCAGCGCGGAGAATGGGTTTGCCGACGGCCAGCGTTTTGCTATGAAAAAATGGGATGGACTGGAAACCATCCAGTCCACAGCGGAGGAAATCCATGCCGCAAACAACCTGGCAGTGTTTAATCACCCCATCTGGTCCCGGCTGGAGCTGAGCGATTTCGTGGATCTTCAGGGATTTTTTGCCATGGAGATTTATAACTATGGCTGCGAGGTGGATAACCGTACCGGTCTGTCAATTGATTACTGGGATTCTTTGCTCCGCCGGGGAAGAAAGGTGTGGGGAATCGCTACGGACGACTCCCATTTTATCATTAAAGATTACTGCGGCGGCTGGGTGATGGTCAACGCCCCGGAGCTTACCATTGAGGCTATTACAGATGCCTTGGAATCCGGTAATTTTTACTCTTCCTGCGGCCCGGAAATTTATGACTTTTCTGTTGAGGATGGCGTTGTCCGGATTGGATGTTCCGATGTGCGGGAAATCCATTTTGTGACCTACGAGAGCTTTGGGCATTCCATCTTTGCCGAAGAGGGGCTAAGCCTCCGCAGCGGAGAATTTCATCTTTCCGGACAGGAACTTTATGTCCGGGTGGAAATTGTGGATCACAGTGAATACGCCGCCTAAAACGGTGCCCTGAGACCGCACGGATGGTGCAGCCAGAACGCTAAAACGGTGCATCACCACCGCAGCCATGGTGCATCGGCCGTAAGTCCGCTAAAATGGAATTAGCATCGTCA
>DVJP01000047.1 GCA_018716725.1 Candidatus Merdivicinus excrementipullorum
GGGTCATCCGCGGCGGGTCTGTGGACCCGCTTTTTTATTTTTGTTCGCGCCCGGGGCGCGAAGGGATAGATTCCGCTTCCTGCGGGAAGCGGCCAAGGACTCCGTCCTTTGGAATCCTGCAAGCTTTTAAAAAAGCTTGACCAAAACTTTTCTTTTTCTCTTTTGCGCAGTTTTACTTTCAAAAAAGGTTTTTCTACAGTCTGACTCCCCGCAGTTTTTTAATCTGCGGGGAGTTTTTTGCTTTTATTTCTGCTTTAATACATCCAAGGTGGAGTAGTCGCCCAGGGGGAAGGCAACCGGCCTGCCTTCCGCAGCGGATTTATAAACCGCCAGCACCATTTCCAGGGCTTTCATGCCTTCTTCCAGGGGAACGTAAGGGGCGCGGTGGTTCCGGATGGCGTCAATGACATCCGCGTAAAGGAAGCTGTGGCCGAAACCGTAGACATTTTTCGGCTCGGTATTGACCTGGGCGGACAGTTCTTCAAAGGGGCGGGCATCTTCTTTTACATGATATTCCACCAGCTTATTGGTGGCTACGCCGCCGATGCGGACGGTGCCGTTTTCCGCATAGATGGACAGGGTTTCGTCCAGGTTGTCCGGGTATGTATTGACGGAGCCTTCCAGCACGCCGTAGCTGCCGTTTTTAAACTTGAAGATGGCCAGGCCCATGTCCTCCGCCTCGATATAGGGGTGGTTCAAATTGTCTGTCACCGCCATGACCTCCGTGGGTTCGCCGCCCATCATCCAACGCAGCAGGTCGATGCCGTGGATGCACTGGTTCATTAGGGCGCCGCCGTCCAGAGCGTAGGTCCCCCGCCAGGAGGGTTTATCATAATACGCTTCGTCCCGCATCCAGTGCATTTGCAGGGCGCCGTGGAACAATTTCCCCAATCTGCCCTCCTCCAGATCCTTGCGCAGAAGCTGGATGGGGGCGTTGAACCGGTTCTGCTGGTTGATACAGGCTACGACCCCCATTTCGTCCCGGGCGGCAATGACCCGGCGGGCGTCCTCCATGGACAGGGCCAGGGGCTTTTCAATAATGACGTTGCAGCCGTGGCGGATGCAGTCAATGGCAATTTGGGCGTGGTATCCGCTTTCAGTGGCTACGGCCACCAAATCCGGCTGGATGTCGTCCAGCATTTTACGGTAATCCGTATAGATTTGAACGCCGGAGAGGCCGTACTGAGTTAAAAGTGCGGCGGCTTTTTCTTCCTTTACATCGCAGACCGCCTGGATGTTCAGCTTGTGGTCCAGGGCGGAACCAATGTGATTGGGGGCGATGCGGCCGCAGCCAATCAAGGCATATTTCATAAAATCGACTCCATTCCTTTTCCCATCGGAAAACTAGTTTTATTATAACGCGGAGCAGCGGCGCAGGCTATGCGAATCTTGCGGTTTTTCTTGCGTTTTTTGCGGCTGCTATAACAACCCTTTATTGCGGTAAATTTTGACGGCGTCCAGAATGCATTCCTCGCTGACGCCGAAGTATTCCGCCAGCTCCCAGATCTCCGTATAGCCGTGTTCGGCGGCTTCCAGCAGCTCGTCAATGGGGACCAGGTATTTGACCACCCAGGCGGCGCACCGGTATTCGCTGCGGAGAATTTCCAGCTCGTCCGCCCCGGGGCGGTGGAGGGTGCCGGTTTCAATGTGGCCCATTTCGTGGGAAAGATGCTCCAGCTCCTGCCGCTCGCAGCGGTTGTCCCTGGGATTCAGGGCGATGGCGCAGAAGTTTTCCCCGGATACTGTGGCGGCCGCCGTATCGCCCAGATCATAAAAATAGACCCCGATCTGATGGGCGTCGGCCATGTCGTACAACTTTTGCAGCTTATCCATAGAGGTCCTTTGGATTCATCTCCCTTTCTTTTCCTGCTCCTTGGCAAAGCGGGCAAACTCTAAAATCCGGGACAGGGTTTCGTCCGATACGTCCGCTGTTTCATGGTACAGGGCGTACTGGATATCGTTCATTTTCAAGCCGGTGGGATTGTCATAGAGCAGCACGTCCGCAGTGACTCCCAGGTAATCCGCCAGCTTTTGCAGGGTATCAGCCCGGGGAGCGCCGCCGTTTTTCCATTTGGACAGGTTCCCGCTGCTTAAACCCAGGTCTTTGACCATATTGGTAACGGAAATCCCGCGGTCTTTACATAATGCACATAATCTGTCATAAAACATGAATTTTCACTCCGTTATTTGTGTATTCCTCCAATACATTCCAAAACAGCGCAAAATCTATTGACAAACGCACGAAAAGAATATAAAATAGCTATCACACAGAACGAACATTTGAACGCATTCTGTTTGGAATGTTGAACGTTGGTTCTATTTTAACTTATTTTTGATGAATTTGCAAGGGGTTTTACGAAAAAATCAGGAGGTTTTGGAAATGAAAATGAAAAATATTTTTGCGAAGCTGCGGAGCGTGGTCTTAAGCGACTGCAAGGAGATGCTCTTTGCCGACTGCTCCGAAAAGGACGGGGTGTTCCTCATCCTGTACCGGGACGGGCTGGGCCGGAAATGCGTCATCTCTTTCCGCCGGGAGGAAAGCCATGAGTAAAAATTCCCTGGCCAAGCAGCGGAAGGCCGCCGCAGTTTTATCCGGCGTTGCCCAGGAAGAACTGGTGAAAAAGGCGGCGGAGGCCTCCGGCGTCAGCGAGGACACGCTGTGCGGCTGGCTTGCCGACGGCGGGTTCCGGGAGCAGTTCCGGAATTTAGCCGACCGGGAAAGCGACGCGGAACGGGGGGCTGTTTGGCGGTCTTTGGTGGAACAGTGCGCGCAAGGGAATCTGGCGGCCATTAAGCTCTATTTTGAGCTGAAAGACGGGGACGTCAAAAAAAGCGGCCGGGGCGGCGTGAAAATCGTGGACGACATTTAGGAGGGTTTCATGGAGAACAAAGAGCTTTCGGCGGTGCTGGCGCCGTCCTTTTACGGCCTGCACCGCCAGATCCGGAACGAAAAAGCCACTCATTACTGGATGGCCGGGGGGCGGGGCAGCGGCAAATCCTCGGCGGCCAGCGTGGAGGTTTTGCTTTCGGTGATGCGGCACCCTGACGCAAACGGGGCGGTTCTGCGGAAAGTTGGGGCCACCCTCCGGGACAGCGTACTGGGGCAGCTCCTTTGGGCGGCCGGGGTTTTGGGGGTGCGGGATCTGTGGGAGGCCAGGCTTTCGCCCCTGGAGCTGGTGTTCACCCCCACGGGGCAGAAGGTTTTTCTCCGGGGGGTGGACGACCCCAGGAAGCTCAAATCCCTGCGGGCGGAAAAGGGGTACATCCGCTGCATCTGGTACGAGGAAGCGGATGAATTCTCCGGCCCGGCGGAGCTGCGCTCCATTAACCAGACCCTGATGCGGGGCGGGAAAAAATTCACTGTCTTTTACACCTTCAACCCGCCCAAAAGCCCGGCCCATTGGATCAACCGGGAAGCGGCCCAGGCGGCCTGCCGGCCCGGCACGGTGGTGCACCGTTCCGATTACCGGGGGATGCCCAAAGAGTGGCTGGGGGAGGCGTTTTTGGCAGAGGCGGAGCGCCTAAAGGCCGAAAAGCCCGAGGCTTATGCCCATGAATATCTGGGGGAGGCGGTGGGGACCGGCGGCGAGGTATTTACAAACCTGACCCTGCGGAAAATCCCGGAGGAGGAAAAGGCAGGGTTCTGCCGGGTGAAGCGGGGCATTGACTGGGGGTATGGGGCGGACCCTTTCGTATATCTGGCGGCGGAATACGACCGGAAGCGGGGGCGGCTCCTGCTTTACCACGAGTTTTATAAGCACAGGGCCGGTTATGAGGAGATCGCTCGGGAAATCCAGGAGGAAAACCCTTTGCGGGAACCGGTTTCGGCGGAAAGCGCGGAGCCAAGGTCCAATGACGAGCTGAAATCCCGGGGAATCCGGGTGGTTCCCGCCAAAAAGGGGCCGGGCAGTGTGGAACACGGCATTACCTGGCTGCAAAACCTTTCGGAGATTGTCATTGACCCGGAAAAGTGCCCCAATGCGGCCCGGGAATTTTCCGGGTACAGCTTGGAGCCTGACCGGGAAGGCGGCTTCCTTTCCGGATTCCCGGACCGGGACAACCACTGCATTGACGCTTTGCGGTATGCCTGCGAACGGGAGATGCGGAAGCCGGGTATCAGTTTTTAAGGAGGAAGGATATGACGGAAACAGAACGAATCTGCGGCCAGCTGCAAAAATGCGCCCCCATGGCCAAGGAAGAAATCGGGGGAAAGGAAGTGCAGGCTTTTTTGCAGTCCCCGGAGCGGGAATGGATGATGAAGGGCCAGCGCTACTATGAAAACCATGGAGACATTTTGGAGCGCAGGCGGTGGGTCATTGGGGAGAACGGCCTTCCCAAAGAGGACCGCACCCTGGCTAACTGCCGGATTGCCCACGGGTTTGTGCGGAAGCTGGTGGACCAGAAGTGCCAATACCTGTTTGGCCGGCCCTTTACCATCCGGACGGAAAACCCGGATTTTGAGCGGGAACTTTCCGGCTTTTTCGGCCGGGAGATGCGCAACCGCATGAAAAACCTCTGCAAGGAGGCTGTGAACAAGGGGATCGCCTGGCTGGCGGCCTATGTGGAGGACGGGGAGCTGCGGTTTTCCAAAATTCCTTCCGAGCAGGTGGTCCCTTTGTGGGCTGACGAGGAGCACACCCGTTTGGACGGGGTGATCCGGGTATTTTCCCGGGAGGAATTTGTGGGCCGGGACAAAAAAGAGGCGGTGCGGGCCGAATACTGGCACAAAAACGGCGTGGACCGGTATCTGTACAAGGATGGGACTTTAATTGCCGACCCTGAGGAATGGGGGAACTCCCATTTGACCATTGACGGAAAGCCCTACAATTTTGAGGAAATCCCCTTCATCCCGTTTAAGTACAACGAGGAGGAAATGCCCCTTCTGCGGTTTATCAAGCCTTTGGCGGATGATTATGACCTGTTAAAAAGCGAGGACGCCAACAACCTTTTGGACAGCCCCAATGCGGTGATGGTGCTCACCAACTACGATGGAGAGGATTTGGGGGAATTTAGGCGGAATCTTTCCCAATACAAGGCCGTCAAAGTCAGCGACAACGGCGGTTTGGACATCAAAAACGCCCCCCTTTCCACCGATGCGGTCAACGCCCATCTGGAACGGACCCGGAAGGATTTATACGAAGCGGGGCGCGGTGTGGATACCCAGCGGGAAAGCTTTGGCAACTTAAGCGGGGTGGCGCTGAAGTTCCTTTACGCGGATCTGGACTTGGATTGCAGCGGGCTGGAAACGGAATTCGCCGCGGGGTTTGAGAAGATGCTGCGGTTTATCAAATGCTGGCTTGCTTTATCCGGAAAGGGGGATTTTTCCGGGGAGGACGCCCAGCTGATCCTCAATCGGGACATCCTCATTAACGAGGCGGAAGCCATTGAAGGCTGCGTGCAGTCGGCGGGGATTCTGTCGAAGGAGACGATTCTGGAAAATCATCCCTGGGTGGAGAACCTGGGGTTTGAACTGGGGCGGCTGGATTCCCAGGCAGCGGAAGAATAAAGGCGGCGGCTTCCCCGTAAGGCCGGAGGCCCTTGGGGCAAATAAGAATTTTGCGGCTTGGAGACGGGGATGCAGTCTTTTGGGATAAGGAGGTATTCAATTGGAAGAAATCAGGCAGCTTGTGGAGAGCATGACGGACGAAGCCGGGATGGTGGATGCGGCGGCGCTTTTGGAGGCTCTGGCGGAGATGGAGCTTTCCCAAAAAGAGTCGTGGCAGGACGAAAAGAAGGAATTCCTGCTGCGGGAGGTTTTCTGGAAAGCTGGGGCCAGGGATGCGGCTTATCTGGCGTATCATTACCGGGAGGACGCGGTTTTTGACGAGAGTGGCAGGCTTGTAAACGGCGAGGAGCTGGCGGCCAGGGCAAAGGAGGAATATCCGGAATTTTTCCAGCGGCGGCAGGCTCGGTTATCGGGTGTGAAGCCTCAGGAGGGCAAGAGCGTTCTGCCGGGCAAGGAGGCTTTTTCCGGCATGGGGTACGCGCAGCGGGCGGAGCTTTACGCCAAGGACCCGGAGCTTTACCGGAAACTGCGGGGCTTCTAGCGGCGAACCGCCGCTAGTAAGACGACGCGGCCGCACAGCCCCATTCCGACCGCTGGAACGGCGGACAGGCCGCCGTTATGGGAAGGTTTTGCGCCAGCGAACGCAGTTCGCCCCTACGGCGAACCGCCGCTGGCCCGGAGGCCGGGCGGCCAATTCGCCGCGGGCGTTGTACCACGCGTCAAATTTTGGCTGGCGCGCGACAAGCGCGCGCCTCTGGAAGAGGGACTCCCGCGGGGATTATGGGTGAACCGGAGGCCGGGAAGCCAAAGTCAGCAAGCTTGCTTGATGACGCGGCGCGGCCGCACAGCCTCATTCCGACCGCTGGAACGGCGGACAAGCCGCCGTCATGGGGAGGTTTTGCGGAATTAGGAGACGGCAGGAATTTGCAAATTTCCAGAGATGCAATTTTGAAAACTGAAAGGAGAAAAAATATGGCTGAAAATACGACGATGCTCAATGATTTGATTAATCCTCAGGTGGTGGCCGATCTGGTCAACGACAAGCTGGTGGATGCTATTCAGGTACTGCCCCTTTGCGCTGTGGACCGGGCTTTGGAGGGCCGGTCCGGCAGCAAGGTTTTACTTCCTAAATTCGCTTACATCGGCGATGCGGTGGACGTGACCGAGGGCGCGGCTATCCCGGTGAAAAAGCTCACTGCTTCCACTGTGGAGGTTTCCATTAAAAAAGCGGGCAACGGTGTGGAACTGACGGACGAGAGCATTTTAAGCGGCTACGGCGATCCTTTGGGCGAAGCGGTGCGCCAGCTGGCGGTGTCCATTGCCAACAAGGTGGACAACGACGCCATGGCCTGTCTGGAGGGCATTGGGGCGGATATGACTGTGGACAAATCCACCGCCCCCCTGTCCGCCGATGCCATTGCCGACGCTTTGGTGAAATTCGGCGACCAGTCCGACGGGGAGAAGGTTCTCCTGATTGCTCCGGCCCAGCTGGCCCAGCTGCGCAAGTCCGAAAGCTGGATCAAGGCCACCGACATGGGCGTCAGCGCTTTGATGCAGGGGACTGTGGGCATGATCCACGGCTGTCAGGTGGCTTTGTCCTCCAAAATCAAGGCGGCTAGCGGCGTGTACAATAACTACATTGTCATGCCCGGCGCGCTGGCGGTATTCCTCAAGCGGGAAACTGAGGCGGAGATGCAGCGGGACATTGTGCACAAGACCACTGTGGTGACTGTAGACAAGCACTACACCGTGCATCTGGCCAACGACGGCAAGGCTGTAAAGCTGAAAGTCAAGGAGACGGCTTAAATGACGGCGGAAATCATGGAGATGGCAAAAAAGCTCCTGGAAAAAGAGATTCCGGAGGAACTTTTGCAGATTTACGCCAAGGATGTGGAGGCGTACATCTGCGCTTACTGCGGGGTTTCCGAAATCCCTACAGGGTGCGAAACCCTGGCGGCCCGGATGCTGGCGGCGGCTGCGGAAGGGCAGGAGGGCGGACAGGTGAAATCCCTTTCCCGGGGAGATTACAGCGTGAGCTTCGCTGACGGGTACCGGGAAGGCCTTGCCCAGTTCGACCAGCGGCTCAACGCCTTCCGCCGGGTCAAATGGGGCGGAACACTTTGAAGCGGAGGAGGCTTTTAATGGGGCTTCGGAGTATCATTGAGGCCACTTATGAGGGGCGGCTGACCGCTTACCGGCGGGTTTTCCGGAAGGAAAACGGCAGGACGGTGCAGAAAGAGGAGGCGTATCTCACCGAACAGCCCTGCGCCCTCAGCTGGGGCGGCAATTACCGCCAGCGGGGCGCTTCCTTAAAGCAGGGGCTTCTGCCGGAGATTCAATATGAAGCCCGGGTATTTGTAAGCCCTGACGCGGAAATCCCGGCGGGGAGCCGGATTGTAGTGGCCCAAAACGGCGTCATTCGGGATTTTGTCACCTGTGGGGAGGCGGTGAAATATCCGACCCACCAGGAAATCATTGTAACCAGGGAGGATCAAGCTTAATGGAGGAACTGCTGTTTCAGGCGGCTCTTTCGGCCCTGGGGGAGGCGTTTCCCGATATGCCCGTATTTACCGAAAAGGTCCGGCAGGGGTACGAGGAACCGGCGGTGTTTCTGACCCTTTCGGAATGCATGGTGAAGCGGGAAATGGGGAACCGGTTTCGGGCGGAGGGAACCTTCTCCCTCCGGGCCGGCCCGGGGAAAGAGGACGCTTTGTCGGGGGCGGAGATGCTTTCCCAGCTGGAAGGGGCTTTCCGGGGAAAGGACGGCATGGCCCTTTCCGAAGGGAAGGTTTTGGCTGACGGAACAATTGAAGGAACTTTAACGGCCAAGGCCATTGGCTTTTGGCAGGAGGACGGGCCGCCTTTAATGGGGAAAATGAATTACACCCTGGAATTGGGCGGCGGAAAGGATTGATTTTATGGCTGGCGGAACTTTTTTAACGACTAATAAGGTGCGGGCGGGCGTGTACATCAACTTCCGCACCAACGATACAAACGGCGCGTCCGTTGGGGAACGGGGCACGGCGGCCCTTCCCATGGAGCTTTCTTTCGGCCCGGCGGGGCAGCTGATTCCCGTGGACCGGGATACCAATGTGAAGGAGCTTTTCGGCTTTGACAGCGCAAGCGAGGAGCTGCTTCTTCTGCGGGAATGCGCCAAGCGGGCAAGCAAGGTGCTGGTTTACCGTTTAAAGGACGGCGTAAAAGCCACGGGAACCGGCGGCGGCCTGACTGTCACCGCCAAATACGGCGGCGGCAGGGGAAATGATTTTACCGTCAAGGTGGCGGAGGAAGAGGAGCTTTTCCGGGTGGAAACCTGGCTTGACGGGGAAAAGCTGGACAGCCAGATTGTTTCGGACATCGGCGGCCTGAAGCCCAACGCCTGGGTGGAATTTTCAGGCGAAGGCCCTTTGACGGCACAGGCGGGGATCAAGCTTGCAAACGGCAGCGACGGGGAGGCGGATCAGACCTCCTACGAGGCGTTTTTCAAGGCCCTGGAAACGGCGGATTATCAGACTTTGGCTGTCCCGTCCGACGATTCGGCGGTGAAACAGGCGGCGGTTTCTTTTGTTCAAAATATGAGGGAGAATGAAGGCGTTAAGATCCAGGCGGTGGTGGCCGGGTATCCTCAGGCGGACTACGAGGGAATCATTTCCGTGAAAAACGGCGTGGTTTTAGAGGACGGCACAAGCATTTCCAAGGAGATGGCCACCGCTTATGTGGCCGGCATGACGGCCGGCGCCCAGGTCAACGAATCCAACACCTACGACGCTTACGACGGGGCGGCGGACGTGGCGGAACGCTACACCAATTCTCAGATTATCACGGCGCTGGAAGCCGGGGAATGGGTGTTTATCCCCAAAGACGGCAAGGTGGTGGTAGAGCAGGACATCAACACCTTCACCTCCCACACCCCGGAAAAAGGGGCGGCTTTTTCCAAAAACCGGCTGGTGCGGGTCATGGACACCTTGGCAAACGATGTGAAAAAGATCTTTGAGGACCGGTACCTGGGCAAAGTGGGCAATTCCGCCGACGGCCGGAGCCTTTTCCAGGCGGAGCTGGTCAATTACCTGGGCCAGCTGATGGAAATCGGGGCCATTGACGCCTTTGACAGCCGGGAGGACATTGAGGTCCTGCGGGGAAGTACGGCGGACGCGGTGATTGTCAACCTGGCCATCCAGCCGGTGGACAGCATGGAGAAGCTTTACATGACGGTGGAAATCCAGTAAGGAGGGGACGGAATGTTTTTAAAGGCGGAACAGATTGTCAGCGGCCAGGCTGGGCGGGCTTACGCCAATATTGACGGCCGGAATCAGGAGCTTTTGTATCTGAAATCCATTGACGCCACTGTGACCAAGCGGAAAACCGCTGTGCGGACCCTTGGGCACACCGGCGACCAATACAAGGCGGCCGGGTGGAGCGGCAAGGGGAAGATGGTCATTTATTACATGACCACCCTTTTCCGGGAGCAGATGCTCCAATACATGCAGAGCGGCAAGGACAGCTACTTTGACATTGTAGTCATCAACGAGGACGTGAACACAGATACCGGGCGGCAGACGGTAGTGCTGAAAAACTGCAACCTGGATTCGGTGGCGCTGGCAAAGCTCAACGTGGAAGCCGACAACCTGGACGAGGAGGTTTCCTTTACCTTTGACGGGGCGGAGATCCTGGACAGCTTTTCTTAAGGAGGGGATTTTGTGGATTTACAGGCGTTTTTTATGGAGAATGTCAAGCCCTTCCGGGAAGAAACATTCCCTCTTCCGGAGAGATTTTCCCAAAACGGGGAACCGGCTTTTTTCCGGCTGAAAGGCATTTCCGAGGAGGAAAACGCGGCCATCCGGAAGCAGTGCCGGAAAGGCGGTATGGGGGAGATTGACGCGGAGGAATATCTCACCCGTTTGGCGGCGGCCTGCGTTATGGAGCCGGACCTGAACAACGCCGCTTTGCAGCGTTCCTGGGGCGTCATGGGCGCCGACGCTTTGCTTAGACGGATGCTGGCGGCGGGGGAGTTCGCGGCTTTGTTGGAACGCGCCCAGGCGGTGTGCGGCTTTGATGTGCCGGTGCGGGAGATGGCGGACGAAATAAAAAAAGAACCATGCAGGGCGACGCCGAACTCAATTACGCCTACTACGCCCTGCATGAGCTGAAAATTACACCCGCGCAGTTCGCCCGGATGTCCCGCAGGGAAAAAGCCGTCCTCATGGCTTTCATTGACCTGCGGGTGCAGGAACGGGAACGGCTTTTGCGGGAATGGCTGGCGTAGAAAGGAGGGCGCATGACGGCAAAGGAGATGCTGGCGGTTTTTTCCGGGGATCAGGTTCCGGCCTTGAACCTTTGGCAGGCGGTTTTTCCGGCTTGGAGAAGGAGAACCGGCGGAATCCAGGAAACATCCTTTCCGGTTCTGCAAAGTTTACCGGCGCTTTCCGGGTTTCCGTCCTTGGCGGGACCGGCGGCAGGCGCAGCAGAAGACCCCACGGGACCGGGCCGGAGAACAGTTGGTTTGGCGAGAACTGCGGAAAATGCCGGCCGGACGGTTCCAGGCTTTCAAATCTCCCAAGGAGCGGAAAATCTGCTCCTTGGGACAAAGAATCCATGGCTTCGGACAGAAAATTCGCCGCTTTGGCAAGGAAATCCCCTGCTGCGGACAGAAACATCCGGCGGCGTTTTGCCGGCAGCCAACAGGGTCCGGGAAAGCCTTTCCCTTTGGCGGGAAGAAACCGGCGGGACGTCTGGAGAAAGTTTGGCAGGCAGTGGAAATACCGCTTACAGAAAGCTGCGGATGGGGGATATTTCCGAAACGGCGGCACTGCTTTCCGGCCTGCGGGAACAGGCCGGAAAATCCGGAAGCATAGACGCGGAATGGATCTTCGCGGAGCTGGAGCGGCGGCTGGCCATTGAACTGGGGGCCGGATAAGGAGGTTTTATGAGGATTTATTTGGGGGATATGGAATTTCCGGCGGCGCCGGAAAAGCTGGAAGCGGAACGGGAAGGCGGCTGGGTTTCGGCGGAGCTGGAAACCTTGGGAGAAATCTTGCAGCACCGCCCCTCAAGGCTTCGGGCGGTGCGGTTTTCCGGAATTTTTCCCGGAACTCGGATGGGCTTTGTGACGGCGGAAACATTTCTTTCCCCAAGGGAATATGCGGCAAAAATGGAGGCGGCCATGTCCTCCAAAGAGCCTTTGCGGCTGGTAATCAGCGGCGGGGCGGCCCCCTTTTCCATGCTGGCTGTCATGGAAAAGTTCCTCTGCTGGGAACAGGCGGGGGAGGATGGGGACCTTTACTTTACCCTGGTTTTGCGGGAATACCGGCCTTACGGGACCCAGTCGGTGGCTGTCAAGGTGGTTTCCCCGGACGGGAAGCCTGTTGGAAGCGCCGGGAGTTCCTCCGGGCGGGCCGGTTCCCCTGCTGTTCCCCAGACTTACACAGTGCAGAAAGGGGACAGCCTGTGGAGCATTGCCAAGCGGTTTTTGGGGGACGGTTCCCGGTATGGAGAAATCGCCAAATGGAACAACATTGGAAACGCAAGCCTGATCTATCCGGGCCAGGTTCTGCGACTGGAGTAAGGGGGCGTCTATGGAGCTTAGGCTGATTCAGAAAACCGGCGGGTATGTGGTCCCGGTTTCCAAAATCCGGCTGCACACCTCCTTAAAATCCGCGGGGATTTTGGAATGGGAGACGCCGTGCCGGGATATTGCCCCTCAAAACGGGGACACGGTGAAATTCGGGGACGTGTTCCAGGGCTATGTTTTCCGGTCCGAGGACAACGGCCGGGTAAAGCAGGCGGTCTGTTACGACCAGATCAAATACCTGCTTTACCGGGACACCAAGGAATTCATTGGCAAAACGGCGGCGGATATTCTGCGGGAGCTTGCCAGAGAACGGGAGCTTACTGTCGGAGAAATTGCGGATACAGGGGTGGTGATCCCCTCCTATCTCTGCGAAAACCAGACGCTGCTTTCCATGGTGCAGGGGGCTTTGGAGGAAACAAAAAAAGTTTCCGGGCGGGAATTTGTCTTTTTTGACCGCTGCGGCGCCCTTTGCCTGCTGGATGCGGCGGCTATGGACACCCAGACGGCTTTGGACGGCTCCGCCCAGATGACGGGGTTTTCAAAATCGGCGGACATTGAGGACACCTTTACCCGGTTTAAGCTTTTGCAGGAGGACAAGCGTTCCGGGTTCCGGCGGGTGATGGAGGCGGAAAACGGCGGGAACCGGGAGAAATGGGGCGTTTTGCAGTATTTTGAACGGGTGGACCACAGCTGGAACCAGGCCCAGGTACAGGCCAGGCTTCAGGCGTTGCAGTCCGCTTATGGGGCAGAACGGCAGGCTTTGGAAGTGAAAGGCGTCGGCGATTTTTCCTGCTTGGCAGGCCGGGCGGTGTTCTGCCGCCTGCCGGAGGAGGACGCCGCCCGGCGGTATCTCATTGAGGAATCGGTTATTGCGGGCCAGGGGGATGCGTTCCAGATGACCTTAAAGCTGCGGGAGGTGTAGGGATTGCTGGCAGATTTAATGAAGCAGGCGGCCAGGGGCTGCATGGAGGAATCCGGGGCCAGGCTGCTTTTCGGCACGGTGATTGCGGCAAGCCCTTTGGAAATCCGGGTGGAGGACCGGTTTACCCTGAAAGGGGAGCGGCTGATCCTGCCGGATACTCTCATAAGGCGGGAACAGGAGATCCAGTGCAAGGATGAAACCCACACGGTTATTTTATGCCCGGGGCTGAAAGCCGGGGACAAGGTGGCGCTGGTCCGGGCAGGGGAATTTTTCTTGGTTGCCGGGCCTTTGGACGCTTGGCAGTAAAGGAGGAATTATGGCGGGACTTTTGCCGGAAACGGCGGCATGGACCCAAGGGGAGGAAATGCCCTCCCGGACATGGAAAATTAATTGGGAGGAAAACCGGATCGACGGTGTGCTGGATGGGAAGGAGGCGCTGCAGCAGGCGGCATTGCTGGCCTTGCTGACGCCCAGGTTCCGGCATTTGATTTACAGCTTCAATTATGGCAGCGAGCTGGAAAGCCTCATCGGCCGGAACCGGGATTACGCGGCGGCGGCAGCGCCCTCTATGGCGGAGGAGGCCCTTTCTGCGGATAACCGGTTTTTAGAGGTAAAAAGCGGCAGTTTCTCCGCCCAGAGGGATTATGTGAAAGGGAGCGTTTCCATCAAATCCGGCGGCGGCACGGTGCTGGTGGAAACGGTGATAGGAGGTCGTAATGGAATTTCCAGCGTATGAGGAATTAATGGAGCGGGTGTTGTCCCGGGTCCCCGGGACAGTGGACAAGCGGGAAGGCAGCTTGATCTGGACGGCAGTGGGGCCGGTGTGCGCGGAGCTTTGCCAGGCGTATTTGGAGCTTTCGGCGGGGCTTGACCTGGCATTTGTGGATACCAGCGCCGGGGAGTATCTGGACCGGCTGGCCAGGCAGGCGGGCCTTTCCCGGAAAGAAGCGTCCTGCGCTGTCTGCCGGGGGGAATTCACCGCTGCGGACGGGACGCCCATGAAGGTTCCGGCAGGGATGCGCTTCGGCTGCGGCAGCGTTTTTTACAAACGCGGCGAATTGGAAGAGGAAGGCGTTTACCGTCTCATATGCCAGCAGCCCGGCGCGGAGGGAAACCTGGAATCCGGGGAGCTTCTGCCGGTGGATTATTTGGAAAACTTTGGGGCGGCAAAGATTACCGGGCTGATTTCCCTGGGGGCGCCGGCGGAAACCGACGAGGAGCTGCGGGTACGGGTTTTGGAACAGGCTATGGACCCGGCCTTCGGCGGGAATCTGGCGGATTACCGGGAAAAGGTCATGGCCCTGGGGGGCGTTGGGGCAGTCAAGGTGACGCCGGTGCCCTCCGGCGGCGGGACTGTGCGGCTAACCCTGTTAAATGAAGCCTTCCAGCCTGCGGATGGGGAACTGACAGCCGCTGTAAAAGCTGCGGCCGACCCGGAACCGGGGATGGGAAAAGGGTTTGCCCCCATCGGCCACAAGGTTGAGGTAAAGGCGGCGGAAGCCCGGGTCATCCCGGTAACCGGCACGCTGACTTTGGCGGAAGGAGCTTCCCCTGAGGAGGGCAAGGAAGCGGCCCGAAAGGCAGTGGAGCAGTATTTTTTCAGCCTTCGGAAAAGCTGGGGCCAGGAGGAACGGCTGGTGGTCCGGGTGAGCCAGGCAGTCATGGCGGTGCTTTCCGCTGAGGGGATTCTGGACGCTTCGGTAACATTGGACGGAAAGGTTTCCAACCTGGAGCTGCAAGCGGAGGAAGTTCCCATGCTGGGCGAAGTCACTTGGGAAATTGCGGAGGAAACAGCATGACATATGTAGATTACCTGCCGGAATTCCTGCGAGAAATCCGGGACTTCCAGGGGTTTGGGACCGGTACGGAGCCGGAAACGGAATGGATCCGGGATTGGTGCCGGAAGGTACAGGATGAATGCAGCGCGGAAACGGCCGGGGAAGAGGGTATCAGCCGCTTTGAGCGGATGCTGGGGCTTCAGAACCGGGGGACGCTGACCCTGGAACAGCGGAGAATGCGGATTTTGGGGATGCTGCGGAACCTGCCGCCCTTTTCCATGGGCTGGCTTTTGGAAAAATTGTCGGCGGACTGCGGCGAAGGCAATTACTACGCATCCCAGGATACGGTGCATTTCCGGCTTCAGGTGGGAGTGGATCAGAAGCTGGAGGGAAGCATTGAGTCCCTTTACCGTTCCCTCCGGCGGACGATCCCAGCCAATGTGGAACTGCACATGGGGATGCTTTGCCGGATGAGAACGCCGGGCCGGTTCGGCGTTTTGATGCGGGTAGGGGAAATCATTTGCGGAAAGGAGCAGGAAGATGGCGCAGTTTGAGATTTGCATTACAGAAAAAGGGCGGGAGCTTTTGGCGGCTTCCGTCAGCGGGGAGCCTTTGACCTTCAGTAAAATGGTTCTGGGCGACGGCGGCTACGGCGGCGATTTAAGTCAGGTAGAAGGGGTGATTTCCCCGAAAGTCCAGCTGGAAATCGGGGCTGTGGAGCGGTATGAGAACCAGGTGAGCATCCAGTCGGTGATTACGCCGGGGTTGGAAATCTCGCCGTTTTTTTGGCGGGAAGTGGGCGTTTATGCCCAGGACCCGGCAACCGGCGGAGATGTTTTGACGGTTTACGGCAATGCTGGGGACAAGGGAGACTATTTAAGCGGAGCCGGCGGGGTTTTGGATGAAAAAATCATCAATATCACCATTTTGGTGGAGCCGGATGAGGTAGTAACAGATTTTTCAGGAATTCTTTTTGTTACTCAGCAGGAATTCTTGGCCCATACCGGGGACAACACCGTTCATGTGACGGCTGCCGAAAAGCAGGCATGGAACAGCCGGACGGTTTTTTCCCTCACCCACGCCAAAGCCGAAACCGTCCACGCCTTAACGGGGCTTGCCGGCGTATCCGGGACAGTTTCCTGTATATTTATGGCAACGGCAAATTTCGCGGCCGGGGACACCTTTACGGTAGACGGGGAGCCTTACGTTTTGCAGTTATGCAATGGCGAAGCGGCGGAGGACAACCTTTTTGTTTCCGGGGCGTATGTCCCCATTATCGTTGATATGGCGGGGAAAAAGGTAAATTTTAAGGCGGGTGGTGAGAAGAAAGAGCTCACCACCGATATTATCACTTTTACCCAAAACTGGACTGTGCCGAAAGGCGTGAAAACCGTTGTTGTCCGGATATTCGGCGGCGGTGGCGGCGGCGGAAATAATGTTAACGGCGGCGGTGGCGGCGCAGGCGGAAGCATGGCTTATCAGGAAATTTCCGTCACCCCCGAACAGGTAATCCCTGTTACAATAGCAACCGCAAGTTCTGGGAACGGCGGCCCTTCTTCCTTCGGTTCGTACTTATCCGCCAGCGGCGGCGGAGCGGCAAGCGGGGTTGGCGGCGGCACAGGAGGCACTGGCGGTGGCGGCGGCCATGGCGGTGTTGGCGGAGACGCTTCTTACGGCGGCGGAGGCGGCGGCGGAATAAATGGCAGAGGCGGAAACGGCGGTACTTATGGCGGCGGCGGAGGCGGAGGCGGCCCTTACGGCAGCCAGGAAGCTAACGGAAAAGCCGGAGGTACAGGCGGAACATACGGCGGAGACGGTGGAAAAGGAAGAACCAGCGGAGAGCCAGGGACCAATACCATTGGTATGGGCTTGGAGTTTGAGGGCGCCGGCGCCGGCGGAAGCAGTGCCGCGAATGAAGGAGGCGCAGGCGGCGGAGGCGGCGGCTACGGCGGTAACGGCGGCAGAGGAAACAGGCTCGGCGGCGGTGCTGGCGGAGGCGGCGGCTACGGCGGTAACGGTGGTAATGGAACCAATAATGACGGCGGCGGAGGAGGAGGCTATGGCGGCAATGGCGGCAGCGGCGGAGGCTACGGCGGCGGTGGCGGCGGTGGCTACGGTTCGGCCGGTAACGGCGGCAATGGCGGCGCAAGCGGCGGTACCGGCGGAAGCGGCGGTCTGGCAGCTGGCGGCGGCGGAGCAGATTCAAGCGCACGCCGAGGCGCAGGCGGTCCCGGCGTTTGCATTATCACATACATGAAATAAAGGAGACAAAAATGAAGGTATTTCAAGTTTTGAATGGGATTTGCTTCTGGGACGGCACCGAACAATTCCCTGCCTTGGAAAGCACAGAAGGGAAATTCGCGCCGGACATTCTTTTTGTCGAAGCCCCGGACTATGTTTTTGAGGGCTGGGGATATGACCCGGAGGAAACCGGGGACAATCGCTTTATCAAGCCCACCCCGCCGGAAGGCTGGCTATACGACGATGAAACCGGCACTTTTTACCCGGAAGGGGAATTGCCGCCCTCTGAACAGCCTACCTATACTGAGTTAATGAGCATGTTTTACGCCATTGAAAGGGGTATGACGGAATAATGAGTATGACCATGCAAGAAATCAACGCCGCTTTGGAAGCCATGACCCGGCTGTCCAGAATCCTTATGAAACAAGTGTCAACCGCAAAGGTTATTACAGACGCCGAGATCATTTCCTGCAAAGAGTTGCTGCCGAAGTGGATGCCGGACATTGACGGGGCGGAAAAAGAGTGCTACTACTACGAGCCTAACGATACCGTTTACCGCGTCCGCGACGGCAAGGGGCACCGCACGCAGGAAACATGGACGCCGGACGTTATGGCCGACAGCTGGGAAGCTTTGGACATTGAACACGCCGGGACTATGGAGGACCCGATTCCGGCAAAGCCCAACATGCGGTATTATCCGGACAAATACTACCTGGACGGCGGCAAGGTCTACAAATGCACCCGGGACACGGAAATCCCTGTTTCCCAACTGCCCCACGAGCTTGTGGGGGTGTATTTTGAGGAGGTGTCTTGATGGCGGGAAAAAATTATTTTAAGGGAGGTTTTATATGAAAGAACGTCTGATGCGGCTTTTGACCATCAAAAGCTTAGTGACCCTGGCCCTTACGGCGGTGTTTGCTGTCGTCACCCTGCGGGGAACGGTGGCGGCGGAGCAGTTCTTAATGATTTTTACCACGGTAATTGCCTTTTACTTTGGCACCCAGTCCGGCGGGAAAGGGGAGTAAATGGAGGAAATATTGACTGCGGCCTTGGGCCAGGGGCTTTATGCCGGGCTGTTTGTATTCCTCCTTTTGTGGGTGCTCCGGAAAAATGAGGAACGGGAGAAGAGCTATCACCTCATTTTAAAGGAACAAGCCCAGCTGCTTCAGAAGATCGCCCAGTCTGTGGAGCAGATGAAGGGGCAGCTGGACCGTCTGGAAGCACCGGTCCCGGAGCGGGACTGCTGGCAGGGACGCAGAGGAAATCACGAACAGCCGGTATCTTAAACCTTCTGACTGAAAACAAAAAATAAACAGCCCGTTTCCGCGAACCCTGACGGAAACGGGCTGTTTTGTTAAATTGCAAGCCGTTCTGGATGATCGGCGCCTTTGATGTAAAGCTGATATACCTGTGTAAAATAGTGAATCAACGCCATCTCCCTGCCAATTTTTCTTTCTAAGCAGTGCAGATCCTTTATGCTGCCAAGTTCCAGGCCGGAGGTCTGTTTTTGTAACCGGCCCAGTTTTTTCCAATGGTGTTCCAACAGGCAGGCTGTCCAAAGGCAGCGCAGCCGCAGTGTGAGTGTTGTATGTTGCTGTGTCATGGGATCATCCTCCTATTCAATTGTCAAATGCCCAAAATTTGATACTATCTGTCGGGTTCTTACGCATCCTATTATACGGCTTGTCCCGAAAAAAATCTGTCGAAAACGGGCAGGGAACCGGTTTTTTTTTGTAAATAATTGGATTTGTGCAAAAGCTGCGTCCAAATCGCCGCCTTTGGGCGAATGAAGCGGATTTTCCGCCGGAAATATTCGGATTTTGCGCTTTTCTTGCGGATACTTGTTGCGTTTTCAGGGGGAATTGTGTTATAATAACTTCAAGATGCTTTTTAGAAGCAGTACGGAATTTTTTGCGGGAGGAACTTATCATGCTGACAGACATCGAAATTGCGCAGCAGGCAAAACTGCTCCCCATCCGGGAGGTTGCCGCCAAGGCGGGCATCCCAGAGGAAGCGCTGGAATATTACGGGAAATATAAGGCGAAAATTTCGGAGGAATATATCCGTTCCATGGAAACGGCGCCGGACGGGAAGCTCATTTTGCTGACCGCCATTAACCCCACTCCTGCCGGGGAAGGGAAAACCACCACCTCCATCGGCCTGGGGCAGGCCCTGTCCAAAATGGGCAAGAAAACCATGATCGCTCTGCGGGAACCCTCCTTGGGGCCGGTGTTCGGCATTAAAGGGGGGGCCGCCGGCGGCGGCTATGCTCAGGCGGTGCCTATGGAGGACATTAACCTCCATTTTACCGGCGACATGCACGCCATTACCGCCGCCAACAACCTGCTCTGCGCCATGATCGACAACCATCTCCAGCAGGGGAACGCCTTGGGCATCGACCCTAGGCGCATCCTCTTTAAACGCTGCCTGGATATGAACGACCGGGCCTTGCGCTACATCAATGTGGGCTTAGGCGGCAAGGTCAACGGCATTCCAAGAGAGGATGGATTTATTATCACCGTGGCCAGCGAAATTATGGCCATCCTCTGCCTGGCGGACAGCCTCATGGATTTGAAGGAACGGATCGCCAATATTCTGGTGGCCTACACCTGGGACAACAAGCCTGTTTACGCCCGGGATCTGAAGGCTCAGGGCGCTATGACGGTTCTTTTGAAGGACGCGCTGAAACCAAACTTGGTGCAGACCTTGGAAAATACCCCGGTGCTTATGCACGGCGGGCCTTTCGCCAACATTGCCCACGGATGCAACTCGGTGCAGGCCACAAAGCTTGCCATGAAGCTGGCGGACTACACCGTCACTGAGGCCGGCTTCGGCTCCGACCTGGGGGCGGAAAAATTCTTTGACATTAAGTGCCGCAAGGCGGGGTTAAAACCCGACTGCGTGGTAGTTGTGGCCACTGTCCGGGCGCTGAAATACAACGGCGGCGTGGCTAAGGCTGATTTGAACGCCGAAAATCTGGACGCTCTGAAAGCCGGCATTGTGAATTTGAAGGCCCATGTGGAAAACATGCAGAAGTTCGGCGTCCCTGCCGTTGTTGCCATCAACCGGTTCCCCTCTGACACTGAGGCGGAACTCAAGGTCATTGACGGCTGCTGCAAGGAGATGGGCGTCTGCTACGCCCTGTCGGAGGTGTTCGCCAAAGGCGGAGAGGGAGGCTTGGAACTGGCCCAGAAGGTTTTGGAAACCCTGGAAACCAAGGAGAGCCATTTCGCCCCCATTTACCAACTGGATTTGCCGGTGAAGGAAAAAATCGAAACCATTGCCCGGGAAATTTACGGCGCCAAGGATGTGGCTTATTCGGCCGGCGCGGAGAAGTCCATTGCCGAGATCAACGCTTTGGGCCACGGCGGCCTGCCAATCTGCATGGCCAAAACCCAGTATTCCCTGTCCGACGACCCTGCAAAACTGGGCCGTCCGGAGGGCTTTACCCTGCATGTTTCCGAAGTGAAGCTGTCTGCGGGGGCCGGGTTTATCGTGGTCTTAACCGGCAGCATTATGACCATGCCGGGGCTGCCCAAGGCCCCTGCCGCCGAACGCATCGACATTGATGAAAACGGCGTTATTACCGGGTTGTTTTAACCTCCTGGAGGAGTTTCATGAAAGATTTCTGGCAGGCGGTGAAAAACTACTTCCACCGCCTGGATAAGGCGCTGCTCATCCTTTGCGCAGGGGCGGTGCTGTTCAGCTTAACCATTCTGTATTCCGAACTGCGGGCGGGCTTTATTACCACGCGGCAGCTGAAAATGCAGATGCTGGCCGGGACTTTAGGCATCATCGCCATGGTTGTCATGACCCTCATCAGTTACCGGTTTTTGGCGAAACTCTGGTTTGTGCACCTGCCGGTGACTCTGGGGCTGGTGCTGGCCACCTTTGTACTGCCGGAACCCTTTGTCTTTAAACCGGGCGGGTCCGACGACGTGGCCTGGCTGAAATTTGGCAGCTTAAGCCTTCAGCCCTCGGAGCTTTTAAAAATTTCCTTTATCCTGACCTTTGCCCTGCATCTGTCCAAGGTGCGGGACCAGATGCACAAGCCCCTTCAGGTTTTGCTTTTGTGCATCCATGGGGCGGTCCCCTGCCTGCTGATTTTTAAGCAGGGGGACATGGGCTCGGCGCTGGTCTTTTTCTTCATCTTCCTGTGCATGATCTTTACCGCCGGTTTGCAGTGGCGGTATATTATCGGGGGGATTGGCGTATTAGCAGTGGCGGCGCCCATTGTCTGGTTCCGCATCCCGCCCTACCTGAAACAGCGGATTTACGCGCTGATGGATATTGAGAATTCCACCCTGGCCGAAGCCTACCAGCAGCAGGTTGGGCAGAAGATTCTAGGTTCCGGGCAGATTTTCGGGAAAGGGCTTTTTTCCGATGATTTGAACCATGTGTACGCCATTCACAACGATTTTATCCTGGCCCATATTGGCCAGACCCTGGGCTTTGCGGGATGCGTTTTTGTAATTTTGCTCCTGGTGGCCATCTGCGTCAAGGTGCTGCTGGTGGCAAGAGGCAGCGCGGACCCGCTGGGCTGTTATATCTGCGTCGGGGTATTCGCCATGTTTTTCTTCCAGTTTGCCATCAATGTGGGGATGGTCCTGTGCCTGGTGCCGGTAATCGGCATTACCATGCCCTTTATCAGCTACGGCGGGACCTCGCTGCTGGCCTCCTTCTGCGCCATGGGGCTGGTTATGAGCGTGTATTCCTTTAACTTAAAACGCGGCTATTGATTTATAGAAAGGATGAAGCTATGAGAGTCATTACAGGCTCCGCCAGAGGGCGGAAACTGAAAACTTTGGAGGGGCTGGATGTGCGGCCCACTACGGACATGGTCAAGGAAGCGGTGTTCACCATTATCCACTTCCAGGTCCCTTACGCGTCCATGCTGGACCTGTTTGCCGGCTGCGGCCAGATGGGGATTGAAGCCCTGAGCCGCGGCGCGTCCCGTGTAGTGTTTGTAGACCGTTCCCGGGAATCCCAGGCGGTCATTAAGGAAAACCTGACCACCACCGGCTTAATGAAGCAGGCCCGCGTCATTGCGGACGACGCGGTTTCCTTTTTAAGCCATGTTTCGGACAAATACGACATTATTTTCCTGGACCCGCCCTATGACGAAGGCTATGGCCCAAAAATCCTCCCCCTTTTGGAGAAGGCCCTGGCCCCGGGAGGCATCGTGCTTTTTGAGCACCGGTATAAAGAGGAATTCCCGGAAACAGCGGGCGGCCTTGTCCGGAAAAAGAATTACAAATACGGCAAAATCGCGGTGACAACCTATGTCCATGCGGAAGACGCCCAGTAACACCGTCAGAAAGGAAGCAGAACCCCATGAGAATCGCAGTCTGCCCAGGGAGCTTCGACCCCATTACCCTGGGCCATTTGGATATAATCCGGCGGGCGGCCAAGCTCTTTGACCAGGTGATCGTGCTGGTTTCCATCAACGCCGCCAAAAACAGCTGTTCCTTCACCAGGGAGGAGCGGCTGCACCTGATCGAAAAGGCCATAGTCGGCATGGAGAACGTCCGGGTGGATTCCACCGACGGACTGCTGGCCGATTACCTGCGGGACGCCGGCGCCTGCGCCATTGTCAAAGGCCTGCGGGCAGTGTCGGATTTTGAGTATGAATTCCAGATGTCTTTGGCTAATAAAAGGCTGAACCCCGACGCGGAAACCATCTTTTTCACGGCGGCGGCTGAAAATATGTATTTAAGCTCCAGTATTGTCAAGCAGATTGCCAGCTTCGGCGGGGATATCAGCGAATTTGTCCCCGAATGTATCCTGGAAGAAATCAAGGAACGCTTGTGCCAGAAACGGGCTGGGGAATAAAGGAGGCAGCAAAAGAACATGACCAACAACCAAGACACCATTGACAGCATCATCCTGATGCTGGAAGAAATGCTGGACGGCGCCTGGAGCATCCCGCTTTCCGGCGGAAAGGCGGCGGTTGACGTGGACCGTGTCCGGGAGCTTTTGGATGACTTGAAAATGCACATCCCCATGGAAGTGGCCAAGGCAAAGGAAATCGTCAACGACCGGAAAATCATCCTGGACGAGGCCAAAAAGGATGCGGAAATGACCGTCCGGGTGGCGGAGGAACGGGCCAAAAAGCTCATCGACCACGACGAAGTGGTGAAGCAGGCCCAGGCCAAAGCCAACGAGATCCTCAGCACTTCCCAGCTTCAGGCGAGGGAGCTGAAAAAGGCTACCAGCGATTATGTGGACAGCGTGCTGCGCTCCACGGAAGAACAGGTGGCCAAGTCCCTTTCGGAACTGCGCTCCAAGCGTCAGGCCATTAAAGCGGCAAAAATTAACTAAGGAAAAGCAGGCGGAAAACGCCTGCTTTTCCTTTACCGCAGATACAGAGATCGGAACCGGCTGGGAGAAAGGCCGAACCGGCCCCGGAACGCCTTGGAAAAGGCGAAAGCATCGGAAAATTTGCAGAGGAACGCGATTTCCTGGATGCTTTTGGAGGAATCCATCAGCATCTGCTTGGCCCAGTTCAGGCGGTAGCGCATTTGATACGCCCCGGGCGGGCATTGGTACGCTTGCTTGAACTGTTTTCGAAAGGTTTCATACTCCATCCCCAGCATGGCCGCAGTATCGCCGGGGGAAGGAAAATCGTGGCCGCAGAGGGTTTCCGCCGCTTTGGCCATGGCTCCCCGCATCGCCCCCAGGCGCACGTCCTGGGAGGATTCCACAATTTCCATGACGAATTTTTGGGCGGATAGGAATAAACCGGCGGTTTCACTTTCCGGGGCTGCCTGGAACTGCTCCAGAAGGCTGCCGCATTGGGAAAGCAGCCCTTCCGAAAGCCCCGGAAATAACACCGGCTCCCGGCTGAAGAATCCCAAATTTGCCATGCTGCAATAGAATTCCCGCCCAAAGCAGACAAAGAATTCCAGCCAGCCGGAACCGGGATTTACAAGGGTGGAATGGCAGACCCCGGGCAGCCGCTGGACAAAACAGCCCGGCCGCAGCGGAATGGACGGATGGCCGGCGTCCTGGTATTCCCCGGAACCGCTGATTAGGAGAAACCCGCCGTAATGGGCGAATACCAAGTCCCTCTGGGAGTCCCCGGCCCGGGTTTTTACAAGAAACCCGCAGCTGAAAATGCCGTCTTCGGGTGAGGCGGAAAGGCTGCGGTGGGCGGTGGCGTTGCGTAAGTATTGGGACGGAATTTCCATTGCAGTGCGCGCTCCTTTTAACCAGTTTTGACATGTTTTTCCCATGACTTCCATGTACTTCTCCCATTATAGCGGATATAATAAAAGAAAGTCAAGAACTTGGGAGGTTTTCTTTATGAACCAGCGCGAAAATATCCTGGCGCTCCTGCGCCGGGAGCCATATGAATGGATGCCGGTGGAATTTTCTCTGTGCCCCTCGTTGGTGGAGGAGTATAAACGCCGGACTGGAAGTGAAAAAAGCTACGATGAGTATTTTCAGTTCCCCTGGGCCGGAATTGGCGACATCCGCGTCCAGCAGGACACCAGCCAGTATGAGCAGTACCATCCGAACCTAAAAAAAGGCGGCGTTATCGATCTTTGGGGTGTTGCCCATGAGCCGGGCAGCGAGGCTGCCAAGCATATGACGTACATGCGCTGCCCTCTTAAGGGGATTGACAGCCTTGCGGAAGTGAAAGCCTACCCGCTGCCGGATTTTGCCGCCGGGGACGCTTCCCATCAAAAGGTCCAGGCTGAAAGTATCCGGGCCAGGGGGCTGGCGGTGATGGGCGGTATGCAGTGCACCATTTGGGAAACTGCCTGGTACATCCGGGGCATGGAGGATCTGATGATGGACATGATGTCCGATGATCCTATCGCCGCCTACCTTCTGGATGCCGTCACCGAGCGGTCCGTCATCCGGGCCCAGTCCTACGCCCGGGCAGGCGCGGATCTGCTGTATCTGGGGGACGACATCGGGATGCAGCGGACCCCCATGATGAGCATTGACCTGTACTGCAAATGGCTGAAGCCCCGTTTGAAACAGGTGATCGATGCGGCCCGGGCCATTAATCCGAATATTGTGGTGCTTTATCACAGCTGCGGCCACGCGACGCCCTTTATCCCTCATTTAATTGAGGCTGGCGTGGACGTTTTGAACCCGGTGCAGCCGGAGAGCATGGACTTCCGGGAGGTTTACAAGGAGTTCGGCGGGAAGGTGAGCTTCCACGGGACCATCGGCACCCAGACCACCATGCCCTTCGGTACTCCCCAGGAAGTGAAGGACACCGTTTTCGCCCATCTGGAAATTGCCAAGGAAAAAGGCGGGCTGTTCGTGGCTCCCACCCATTTGCTGGAGCCGGAAGTGCCTTGGGAGAACATCCTGGCCTATGTGGAGGCCTGCCGGGAATACCGGCCGTAAAACAAAAGCGGTTCCGTTTTTGGAACCGCTTTTCCTATTGCTCCGGCACAGGCGGATGGCTCAATTCCTTCCGCCACACAATCAGCATCATGGCTGTAAAGGAAGCCGTGCCGCCGATGATGTTGGACACCGGTTCCGCCCAGAAGACCCCGTCTGCTCCCAATCCCCAGAGCTTGGGCAGCAGAATGGTCAGGGGGATGACGATAAACGCCTTCCGCAAAAGGGAGAAGAAAATAGCCTGTTTGGATTTCCCCAAGGCCACAAAGGTGGTCTGGCCGCTGAATTGCAGGGTCATGAAGATAAACCCGAAGAAATAAATGTGCAGGGAATGGACGCCGGCTTCCAGCAGGGCCGGGTCGCTGCTGAACATTCGGATAAATATTTCCGGGAACAGCAGTACCGCCGCCCAGGCGATGCCGGTGTAAATCACGCCGATAATAGAGGTGAACACAATGGCTTTTTTGACCCGCTTGTATTTCCCGGCTCCGTAATTGAACCCTAAAACCGGCTGGGCGCCGTTGGTCAGGCCGGTAACCGGCAGGGAGAGGATCTCCCGCACGGAATTGAGTACCGTCATAACGCCGATGTACAGGTCACTGTATTGTTTTAACGTGGCGTTGCAGACCACCTGGACGGCGCAGTTGGTGGCCGACATGATAAACCCGGACAGCCCTAGGGAGGTAATTTCCTTTGTCATAGCCCAGGTGGGGCGCAGGTATTCCTTTCGAAAGGACAAAACCGGCTTTTTCCCCATGAGGAAAGCCATGACCCAAATAGCCGAGGCGGTTTGGGACAGAATGGTGGCCAGGGCCGCGCCAGGCACCCCCATGTCAAAGAGGAAAATGAACACCGGGTCCAGCACCAGGTTCAGCACCGCGCCTAAAAGCGTCGTGACCATAGCCGCCCCGGGGAAGCCTTGAGAGTTAATGAAGTAGTTCATGCCGGTGCCGATCATGACGCTGACTGTGCCCAGCAGGTAGATTTTTAAGTAGCTGCTGGCATAGCCGTAGGTGGCGTCGCTGGCGCCGAACAGGTAAAGGACCGGCTCCATAAACAGGTAGCACACCGCCATAATTATCAGGGAGGATCCGGCCAGGAGGGTAAAGGAGCAGGCCATGACCCGTTCCGCCCGTTCCCGGTTTCCGGCGCCTCTGGCGATGGAGCATAGGGGCGCGCCGCCCATGCCGAATAAGCTGGTAAAAGCGGTGACAAAGAGGATGATGGGGAATGTCAGCCCCACGCCGGTCAAAGCGGCGGTGCCCACGCCGGGCAGATGCCCGATGTAAATACGGTCCACAATGTTGTAAAGCAGCTGCACCAGCTGCGCAATGGTTAACGGGATTGCCTGGGCCACTACATTTTTCCAAACAGGCCCTTCCCCGAAATTCTGGTTCATGGAACGCCTTCTTCCTGTGGTTTTTCCTTATATTATACACGATTTTGAAGAATCCGTAAACCCCCGGAAAAATCTTGACAATTATCCGGGGGGGCGTATAATAAAATTATAAGATTTTACCAGCAGACAAAATCCGGGAGGTGCGGATAATATGGCGCGGTATTGTATCGAAAATTTTGGCCTTTACCAGTACCATTTGGCGGAAAAACGCCTGGAATCCATGGCAAAAAAGGGCTGGATGCTGCAAAAGCCGGGGAGTTTTTTCTGGAAATACCGCTCCTGCGGGCCGGAAAACGCCCGGTTTTCCATGATATACAGCCCGGAGGCCGCCGGAAACCATCCGAACCCTGCCGGGGAACTGGAAAAATTGCAAGATTACGCCCGGGAAATGGGCTGGGAGTATGCGGGGCAGTGGCGGAAAATGCAGATTTTTTACACCAGCAGCCCGGACGCGCCCTCTTTGCAGGAAGATGAAAAAATCCGGCAGGATACCTTTGCCTACTCTTTAAAGGAAAGCAGGCTTGCTGTGGCGATCCTTCCGGCGCTGTGGCTTCTGGTTCTGGCGGGATGGATTGTTTCCATATTGGACGACCCGGTGTGGATGCTGTCCCGGCCGGGAGTGCCGGGGTTTCTGCTGGAAATCAGCCTGCTGGTCATTTGCTGGGCCATGCAGGCGGCGGACTACCTGATTTATTCCCGAAAAGTCTTAAAAAACGGGGAAAACGGCGTCCTGCCCTGGAAAATCCTGCCCCGGATTATCCCGGCGCTTGTGCTTGTATGTACGGCTATCCTCTTCACCTTGGTGGGGCTTCTGGCCTTTCCGGGAATGGCCTGGTGGGGGAGCGCCGGCATTGTGCTGGGGGCAGCCGCGGCTTTTTCCGGCTTGACCTTTCTTTGTCAGTCCCTTCTGCAGAAATTAGGCGTCCGGTCCCAAAGGTGGTATACTGCGGTTCACGTTTGCTGTTTGGTGGCTTTGCTGCTTTCCATCGGGGGAGCCGCTAAGGAGTATCGGGAAAATTACCGGCCTCCGGAAACGCCCCTTCCCCTGACCGCCGCGGATTTGACCGGGGAAGGGATAGAGCCGGAATACACCAGCCATCAAACAGGAGCGTCGGCTGTGCTCCAAATGGAGCGGGTGTATCAGCGGATGCCGGGGGACGAGGGGTTGCCGATCCTTTGGTACCAGCGGCTTTCCACCCCCTTTGATTTCTTACGCCGGTATCTGGCGGAGGAAAGTGTTCAGGATGGCGGGGAGTTTTTGCAAATGGAATCCGCGCCTTCCCCGGCAGAAGCGGCTTATCAGCTTTGGATAAACGGGGAGGCCAGGCAGGAATACCTCTTTGTCCGGGGGAACCAGGCGGTCCAGGTCCGGTTTGGATTCCCGGCGGACCAGAGCCAGCTGGAAACGGCGGCGCAGAAGCTGCTGGCGGATTCCTAATTGCGGAAATGCAGGCTGCAGGGCGCCGGGGACGCCCTGTGACAGATGTTCCGGGAAACTGCGGGCGGATGCAGGCATCCGCCCCTACAACCGATAGAAGGAAAATAGAAAGGAAACTGACGCGTCGAATTTCCCCCGGCTGGAAGCCGGATTAGAAAATATTCTCCAGGGTAGGCATTTCCTGGTGGGCCAAATTTTTGACGGCGAAAATCGTGGTGCGCACCGCCGTTTGAAATTCCTCCAACCGGTTCAGCCGCAAAAGCACCGTACATTCCTCGATTTTCTCGCTGATTTGCCGCAATAGCTCCTCGTGGACAAACAGGCCGATTTTATGCTCCGTCTGATGCCAATTTTCCTGAACCGCCTCCATCTGTCTGAGAGCCTCCTCCGGGCTTTGTTCCGCTGTCTGGGCCACTGCCCCCAGCTCCCCGGCCAGCTGGCCGGTGTACTGATTCAGCCACACCAGGGAGAAAATCCCCGCCGCCAGGATCACGGCCAGCAGGGTGAGAATCACCGGCATCCGCTTCATTTTGCCCCTCCTTTGGTTGCAGCCGGAACAATGTAATACTGGCGGTTCCGGTCGGCGGTCATTAAAAAGACGTCCTCCACCCGGAGCTTCTTTTCCCTCAGAACGCTTTGGAGCCAGGGTTCCGGGATGGAATAGGCCTCCATGGCGGCGGGGATTTTCTGCCCGTCGCTGATAATGACGGCGGGCGGGTCCGTGTCGCTGCCTTTGACGTCCAGCATTTTGGCAGTAACCGTCTGGGCGTCATGCTTTTGAAAGACGCTGACCTGCCCGGTGGTTTCCACAATGGCGTACTGGACGTCCCGGATGTCAAACACTGATTTTCCCCGCAGGGATTCCATTAAATCGTCAATGGAGAACCGCAGGTCCTTCATGGCCTTCTGGTCGATTTCCCCGTTCCGCACAATGATGACCGGCTTTCCGGACACCAGGGTGCGGAATTTTTTGCTTTTTAAGGAGATATTGGAGGTAATCAGTTCAAATCCCGACAGCACCACAATGGGGACAATGCCCATAATCATGGGGATGGAATTGTCCTCAATGGGTAAAGAAGCGATGTTGGAGATTAAAATGGTGATGACCAGCTCCGAGGGCTGAAGCTCCCCCAACTGACGCTTGCCCATGAGCCGCATGCAGAAAATAATCAGCAGGTAGAGTAAAACTGCCCGGATTAAGACGATCATGACGCTGCTCCTTTCCGAATTGCATATTTTTCCCACAGCCGCCCATACTGGAAACAGACGCCCGGCGGCATTGTTTATTAGTATCGCATGGCTTGCCGGGATTTATTCTGATTTTGCTGGAAAGGATGGGCCTATATGAAAAAAAACGCGCCGAAAACGCCGCTGCCGTCCCAATCGCCGCCGCCGGAGCCGGCAAAAGGGGACGGGCGCCTGACCGGGGAGCTGGAAAAGGACTTAACAGCCCTGCGGGAACGGGCCTACAATACTTCCGACCTGATTACCCGGCCCATTACCGTCTGCGGCGTCCGGATAAACCTGGTGATGATGGAGGGGATGGTGGACTTAAACAAGCTGGATGAGGCCATGATCCGCCCGCTTTTAAGCCGCCAGTTCCCGGACGGTCCGGCGGTGTTTGACTGGATTGAACAGACCGCCGTCGTAGGGGACGTGAAGGATGTTTATGAGTACGACCAGATTCTCTCCTTGGTCATGACGGGGTTTCTGGCCGTCCTGGTGGACGGGGTGGCCAAAAGTATTGTCATGGGGGTGCAGGGGTATCCCTACCGCTCTATTTCCGAACCCAACGCCGAGGTCAACGAAAAAGGCTCCCGGGAGAGCTTTACGGAGCCGATAAAGCTGAACCTGACCATGATCCGCCGCCGGATGCGATCCGGGGCCGTCAAGTTTGAGATGATGGAAACAGGCTCGGACAGCCACACCCTCTTGTGCCTGGTGTACGACCCCCGGGCCGTCAGCCACAAACTGCTCCAGGAGGTGCGGAAACGCTTAAACCGGATCCAGATGAAAACGGTGCTGGACGTGGGCTACCTCCAGCCTTACCTGGAAGGCAAGCCCCTTTCCCTGTTCAGCGAGGTGGGGACCACGGAACGGCCGGACACTGTCTGCGCCAAGGTCCAGGAGGGGCGGATTGCCATTTTGATGGACGGCACCCCTTACGCCCTGATCGTCCCCTTTTTGTTTGTGGAGAATTTCCAGAGCTTTGACGATTATTCCCGCCGGCCGTATTTTGCCGCCTTAATCCGCTTTTTAAAATACGCTTCCTTCTTTATCAGTATGCTGCTGCCGGGGCTTTATGTGGCCGTCGCCACCTTCCATCCGGCGGTGCTGCCCCACGCCCTGCTCTTTAATATCGCCTCGGCGGTGGAGGCCACGCCTTTTCCCCTGATGCTGGAGGCCCTGATTATCCACTTTATTTATGAGATCATGCGGGAGGCGGGGCTGCGGCTGCCGCGCCCCGTTGGCCATGCCGTCAGCATTGTGGGGGCTTTGGTCATTGGGGACGCGGCGGTGACGGCGGGGATTATCGGCTCCCCTATGGTCATGGTGGTGGCCCTGACCGCCATCAGCTCCTTTGTGGTGCCTTCCCTTTACGAGCCGGTGGCGGTGCTGCGCTTCGCCTTTATCCTCCTGGGAGGGACTACAGGACTTTACGGCATTGCCTTAGCTTTAGCGGCGCTGCTGGTCAACATCTGCCGCACCAACAGCCTGGGCGTCCCGTATACGGCGCCGGTAAGCCCCTTTACCCCCTCTGCTATGCGGGACGTGTTTATCCGGGCCGGCTGGAAACAGCTGGGACGGCGGGTTATGCACATCCAGGATATGCGCGGCGGCGACCTGTAAGGGAGGGGGTTTTGTTTTGAAAAGTACCCAGATTTCATCCGCCCAGCTGGTTTTCCTGCTGTTTTTGTACCATTCCTTCAATATGTTTACCGCCGAGGCCCACAATGTCACGGGAAATTACGGCCTGCCCCATCTGCTGGCCATACCGGCGGCAGTCCTTTTGCAGGCTTTGGTGGTGCTGCCCGCCTGGATTTTGGCGTGGAAATGCCGCCGCGGCCCTGCCGAAGCGGCCCTTTGGACCATGGGCAAGGCCGGGGTGATTTACCCTCTGGCCAGCAGCCTTTACCTGCTGTGGGTCATGGCCTTTACGGTGTACAGCATGTCGGATTTTATGGTCAACGCCATTTATCCCGGTTCCGCCCGGATGTTTTTCATTGTCACCATGATTTTAGGCGCGCTGTACGCCGCCTATCTGGGGCTGGAGGGGATTGCCCGGGCGGCCTTTATTATTTTTGCCCTGTTCCTCCTCTCTCTGCTTTTGACTTTCGGCGGGGTAATGGACCGGGCGCATCTTATCAATATCCACCCCTTCCCGGACAATAGTTTCCAGCTGGTAATGGAAGGCGCCTGGAAAATTATGTCCCGTTCCTCCGGAATCGTCATTTACCTGCTGCTTCTGCCCTATGTCGGCTCCCACAAAAAGCGGGGGTTCTGGATTACTCTGGCCAGCATTGCGGCGCTGATGGAGGCCGTTACCTTTTTGGTTTCCTCGGTGCTGGGGGATTTGGGCCGGACAGAGGCGTATCCCTTCTTTATGCTGACCACTGTGGCGGAGGTATCCATTTTGCAGCGGATGGACGCTCTCCATGTGGCGGTGTGGGTCATGGTGAGCTTTTTGCGGATTACCCTCTGCCTGTGGCTGGTGCGGCAGCAGCTGCTCCTCTGCCTGCCCTTAAAGCAGCAGGCGGCTAAAAATAAATGGCTTCTGCCTGTTCTGGCGGCTATCGCCCTGCTGCTGGCGGCAGCTATGAATGAAAACCGGGATTTGTCCTCCCAAACATTGGCCGTATTCACAACCGGCGTACCCATTCTTTTGCTGGGGGCAGTTTTCCCCCTTGTTTGCCTCATTGCCGGCGGGATCCGGAAACGGCTGATTCCCAAAAATCAGGAAGGGGGAGAATCATGAGAAAGTGGGCGGCATCTATCCTGTTTGCAGTATTGCTTCCCTTTTTGCTGACCGGCTGCGAGATGATCCGCACTGTCAACCTGCAAAACCGCGCCATCGTCCAGGGGGTGGGGGTGGATTGGGAGGGCGGCCAGTATGTGGTCACCATGCAGATCTTCAGCCCTGAGGGCAGCGGCGGGCAGACGATTGTAGACCCTTCCAAGGAAAATGCCCAGATTATTACCTGTAAAGGAGCATCCATTGCCAAGGCAGTGGAGAACTCCGCTTTAACCCAGGGGAAGGATTTCTACCTGGGCCACAACCGCATTTTAGTCCTGGGAGAAGAGGCGGCGAAACAGCCGTTGTGGGGGCTGTTTTCCTATTTTGTCAACAGTTTGGATTCCCGGCCGGACGTAAGTCTTTTGGTTACCGACGGCAAAGCTGCCGATATCCTGAATGTCGGGATCAAGCAGTCTATCCTGCCGGCCATGAGCATTGAGAACACCGTCCGAAACGCCCAGGAAAGCGGCCTTTCTGAGGAAGTGTACTTGATTGACGCAATGGAGGGGCTGGCCCAGCCCCACCGTTCCATCCTGATCCCGTATATCGAGTTAGTGGAGGAAGGAGGGGAGGAGGAATCCCTCCGTTCTGTTCAGATGAAGGGGATGGGCGTCTTTTCCAGCAGCGGATTTTTGGGGAAGGTTGAAGAGAAGGACTTAAAGGGGCTGCTTTTTCTCCGGGATACCATCAAGAATACGGTGTACACCCTAGACAACCAGGAATACCAGCGGGCGGCTGTCCAGCTTTATCAGAGAAAAACCGTCATTACGCCGGAAATCACCGGGGACCAGGTGCGTTTTACCGCCACCATCTACACCCGCTGGACCCTGATGGAAAAAAATATGCGTCCTGGCGCGGATTTCACGGAGGAGTCCCTGCGGCGGCTGGAAACGCAGCTGGAGGAACAGATCGCCAAAGAGTGCCTGGGAGCTTTTGAAACCACGGTGAAAGGGTACGTCAGCGATGCATTTTATCTGGGGGACTTAGTCTGGCGGGAACAGCCGGAATTGTGGGAGAAGCTGCGGGAGGACTGGCCCCAGGGGCTTTTGAACTCGGGGCTTGACTGCCGGGTGGACGTCCGCATCGACCGCACAGGGCTGGAGAGCGTCGAATAGAAGTCAAATGGTTACAAAATGGTGTCGGTTTGATGGAAAATTCCTCCAAATCCCGGCTTTTGTTTGGAAAAGCCGGGAAAATGGAGGCAAATGTACAGTTTTTCGCTGCATAGAAAAAATATGAACGCGCGCGCCTTTCCGGCTCTTTCATGACAGTAAAAATTGAAAACAGCAAGTCAATGAATTTTAGGGTAATTCGACAGTATCATAGAGTATTCTTTTTATAATATGTCTATGATGCATGCCGCAAAATCCTTTTTTTCTAAAAGCAACGATTTGGCGAATCTTCCAAAAGATAACCCAAAAACTCCAGGCGCAAAGGAAATATAACATTCCTAATATGGGGAAGAAGGGGGATTTTGCAAAATATTTGACAGCATTATCCGCAATTTGCACAAAATACCCGCGAATTTTATCCTTGACAAACTCCACCTTGATGAATACAATGGAAACAAATCGGTAACAATGATTACAGCAATCGTTATCATTGGGAAAACGGCCGGCGCGGATGGCAAGCGTCCGCCGCACTCCGGTTTCTCCCGGGGATCTCCGCGGGAAATAAAATTGTGAAGGAGCAGTTTATGAAATCCAAATGGATCAAACTGGTAACTGTCACTTTGACCGCCATTTTAGCAGCCCCCGTCTTAATGGGCGCGGTGACATTCCACAACATTGTGCGGATCTACGACAACAGCGAGGATTACGAAATGGTCCTGACGCAGCTTGACGACCCGCAGGAAATTTTGGAAGAAGCTGGGATCGCCCTGGGGGAATCCGACATTTTTGAGTTTACGCAGACCAGTGACAGGACCTACAAACTGGAAATTGAGCGCGCATTTGACGTATCCTTTATGAACGGCGGCGTCCAGCAGACTGTGGCTATGCTGGAAGGCCAGACTGTGGCCCAGCTTTTGGAAAAAGCCGGCGCAGTCGTGGGGGAGGAAGATGTCCTGACTCCGGCCCCGGAAACTGTCGTCACCCCGGAAACCAAGGTTCAGCTTCAGAAGGTGACCTATGAAACCCAGACGGTTTCGGAGGTTATCCCTTATGAAACCATTGAACAGCATACCCCTCTTCTGAAAAACGGCCGGACCCGCCAGATGTCTGCGGGCAGCGACGGTGCAAAGACCACCACTACCGTGAAAAAATACGTTGACGGCGTGTATCAGGAGACTGTTTCCCAAGAGGTTACAGTGACCAAAGAGCCGGTCAGCGAGGTAGTGCTGTACGGCGACAGCTCCGCCACCGTGACTACCCTGGAAACCCCCGCTGATTTGCAGCTGGACGCCAACGGCAACCCGGTGAATTATGTGAAGAAGATTACCGGCAAGGGCACGGCTTACAGCGCCCGGGACGGAGCCAAAACCGCCAGCGGACGGTACGCCATTCCCGGCCATGTGGCGGTGAACCCCAACGTCATCCCTTACGGCAGCAAGCTGTATATCAAGTCCTCTGACGGCAGCTTCGTCTATGGCTACGCTGTAGCTGCGGATACCGGCATCGCCCTGATGGACGGCCGGGTCACCGTGGACCTGTTCTTTGACACCTACCTGGAAAGCTGCCTCTTCGGCGCAAAAACCATGGACATTTACGTTTTAGAGTAAAATGAAACCGCCCTGTCAGAAATGGCAGGGCGGTTCAGTCTGTTAAAAAAGCGTTTCGCCAACGACAGCGCCCTGGTTTTTGACACCTTCGACAAGGCTGTGGCTGCCAATCCGGCTGCTCACCCTCTCAATATACAAACCGGGCGTTCCATACAAGGCTGAGACAAGCAGGTATAACCCAGAGTATGTCCCGTGTGGGCAAGTGCATTGACAATGGGCCAATGAAGGGATTCTGGAGCATCTTGAGATGCAATTGCTGCCGTCCAGAACCTGCGGTTGCCACAGCAAACCTTTGTTGACCTATAATGTAAGTGTAGTCAGAAAAAAATTTTTTCTGATGCTTCGCTTGCATTTTTTGCTTTTCGGAGAAGTTCCGAAAGCAGGAGGTAATCCCCATCGGCAAGGTGACTTCTGATTTGGCAGTTTTTGAAGAGCTGCCCCGCAATGTGGACGTTCCCTTCGCTCTGGCTGAATAATCAAAGAAACAACTGGAGGGAATTACCTTGGAAAAACGTGTTCTTGGAAAAGAAAATTCTTTAACCGTATCCGCAGTCGGCTTGGGCTGCATGGGCTTCAGCCATGGCTATGGCCCCGGCCCTGACCGTGAGGAAGCCATCCGGCTGATTCGCACGGCCTATGAGCTTGGCTGCGCCTTCTTTGACACCGCGGAAGGGTATGCCGCAGGCGAAAATGAAAAACTGGTTGGAGAAGCAATCAAGCCCTTCCGTATGGACGCTAACCAGCCGCTGCTGGACCTGCTCCATCGGTTCGCAGCTGATAAGGGCGCAACACCTGCACAGATTTCTCTGGCCTGGATGCTTCATAAGTGGGATTTCCTTGTTCCGATTCCCGGCATGCGGAGAGCGGAGCGCATGAGGGAAAACTTTGGCGCTGTGGATGTGACGCTTACCGACGCAGAATTTCAGCAGCTGGAAGCAGAGCTTGCAAAAATTGAAATTCACGGCAACCGCACAGATGAAGACATTTTCAAGCTGAAGGATATGATATAAAAATTTCCCGCCGCAGGCGGTGGGATGGAACGCAGACACAGTTTTAATAGGAGGAAATTCACAATGGAATATCGCAAACTGCCGCACGGAGAGGAACAGATCAGCATACTCGGCTTTGGCGCCAGTTCGATTGGCGCGGCCGGTGAAAAGGAAATCGAAGCGGCCATGACAATGGCGTTGGAAAACGGCATCAATTATTTTGATATGGCCTCTGCCGACGCCGCGCCGTTTCCTGCTTTCGGCCGGGCATTGGCCGGACAGCGGAAAAACGTCTATTTTCAGATCCATTTCGGCGCCAATTATCAGGGCGGGAAATATGGCTGGACAACTAACCTGGATACCATCAAGCGTTCTGTTGATTGGCAGCTGAAGTCATTGAAAACTGATTATATTGATTTTGGTTTCCTTCATTGCATTGACGAAGAAAGCGATTTGCAGCATGCGCTGAAGGGCGGGACCCTGGATTACATTTTACAGTTAAAAAAAGAGGGGATTGTCCGGCATATCGGTCTTTCCTCCCATACCCCCAGCGTCGTGCATATGGCGCTGGATGCCGGGATTCTGGATATGCTGATGTTCAGCATCAATCCGGCCTATGATTATGAGCAGGAAGCCGAATATGCCATCGGCAGCGTGGGCGAGCGTCAAAGCCTTTACCGACGGTGCGAGGCGGAAGGCGTGGGGATCTCGGTGATGAAAGTCTTCTCCGGGGGCCAGCTGCTCAACGCCAAGACTTCCCCCCTCGGCAAGGCGCTGACGGAATACCAGTGCATCCAATATGCGCTGGATAAGCCGGGGGTGCTGACTGTGCTCCCCGGCGTGCGGGACTGCGGGGATTTAAAACGCATCCTGGGCTTCCTCGCCGCATCGCCGAAAGAAAAGGATTATTCCATCCTCGGAACCCTTGCGCCCCAGGCGGCGGAGGGCGTCTGCGTGTACTGCAACCACTGCCAGCCCTGCCCCGCCGGGTTGGACGTGGGGTTGATTAACAAGTATTACGACCTGGCGCTGGCCGAGGATGAGCTGGCCAAAAGCCATTATGCCAGCCTGGAGAAAAAAGCGGGGGATTGTATCCGCTGCGGGCACTGTGATTCCCGCTGCCCGTTCCATGTGGGACAGGTGGAACGGATGCAGGAAATCCGCACTTATTTCGGCGAATAATCAGGTGCCTAAAGCGGAAACAGTGCTCCCCAAAATATGGAAAAGGCCTGTTTTTCGAAAGCATAAAAACCGCGTCTTTTCAAAAAAGTAACGGAATACTGTACTTTCTCGCCCGAACTACCCTTCGCTGTTCGGGCGTTTTTCTATGTTATACATCATGCCAAAAATGCATTTTTCAATATTTGGAATAGGTATTAGACATTGAATTAAATTGTGCTTATAATAGAATCAAAGAACAGCGAAATTTGATTGTCAGAAAAGATCATAAGGAAAGAAGGAAATTGCATGAAAAGATTAACTGCGTTTCTCCTGGCATGTGCTTTGACCCTTTCCCTTTCGTCCTGCGGAGACTCCGGCCAAGACACGCCCAATAATCCTTCCTCCCAGACGGAAGAAGCGGTTTCTTCTCAGCTGCCGGAGGAGAGTGAAACGCCGTCCTCCGAACCGGAAGAAAGCGGCGCGCCGTCTTCTGAGGCGTCAGAGGAGCCGGAGGCGAACCAGGCAGAGGAAAGCAATATCCTTGTGGCCTACTTTTCCTGGGCGGATAACGCAGTCCTTGCGGAAGATGTGGATGCCGTTGCGTCCCCCAGCGTCATCGCGCCGGGGAATGTGCAGCAGTTGGCAGGATGGGTGCAGGAGGAAACGGGAGCGGATCTGTTCTCTATCCGTGTGACGGAGCCTTACCCCAGCGACTGGGACGACTGCCTGGACCGGGCCAACCAGGAGCGGGGCGACAATGCCCGGCCGGAGCTTGTGGAAAACCTGGAGGACATTTCCCAATACGATACCATCTTCCTGGGCTACCCCAACTGGTGGTACGGCGTACCCATGGCGCTGCTCACTTTCTTGGAGAGCAGCGACTTTTCCGGCAAGCAGGTGTATCTTTTCTGCTCTCACGGCACCGGCGGACTTGCCAACAGTGTGGAAATCATCACAGAAGCCATCCCGGACGCGGTGATTTCCGACGATATTTTTGACTGCTACGAGGAAGACGCCCCTTCCTCCCAGGAAGGAATTCAAAGCTGGGTCGAGGGCCTTGGCTTTTAGGAACGGAAAGGAGAATTTTTATGGTACTCAACGAAACTTATGCATTATCCAACGGCGTGCAGATTCCCAAGCTGGGGCTGGGCACCTGGTTTATCGACGATGACAAGGCCGCCCAGGCTGTACGGGATGCTGTTGCAATGGGCTACCGCCATATGGATACCGCCCAGGCTTATGCCAATGAGCGCGGCGTATGCGAAGGCGTCCGCACCTGCGGCATTGCCCGTGAGGAGCTGTTTGTCACCACCAAGCTGGCGGCGGAAATCAAATCCTTCGAGGAAGCGGTGAAGGCCATTGACACCTCCCTCCGGACCATGGGGCTTGATTACATTGACATGATGATTATCCACTTATTTCCAACATTAGGCAAGGATGGGAAAACGAAATTTATGACGAAAACGCCGCTGATTTTTCAGCGGCGTTTGGCGTTTGAAGGAATTCTTATATTGCGTTAAAAAATCAGCTTATCCCTCCGCTGCTTTGTTGTCACAGGCGACGGCGTTCAGGCTGCGGGGGTAGCCGATGTAGGGCAGGCACTGGGATACCACCCGGATGAGAAAGGCTTTGTCGTTGCCCAGATTCATGTTGCCTTTTGCTTCGCTTCCTGCTGGTTGCGAATGTGATACCGGAGCATCCCATCCTCTGTAAGGATGATGCGGCGTTTGCTCCGGCGAAAAAGGGAAACCCCCAGTTCCTCTTCCAACTGCATTAGCTGCCTTGATAGTGTGGGCTGGGTCAGATGCAGCAAATTGGCTGCCTTTGTGATGTTTTCCTCCCGAGCCACCATTAAAAAGTATTTTAAAACACGGATTTCCACCATGCAGCATCTCTTTCCTTCTTAGAATAGCACATGTTGATTCTAAAATCAACATAGATAAAGTTTTAATATGCTTATTAGGTATTAAATGAAAAAGGGAAATACAGCTTCACTGTTCCGTTTTGAGACTGAAGAGAATTTTTAAAATGCTCACAATGTATTTTTCGAGATTCAACATAAGTATTAGACATAAAAGAAAAAGGGCGATATACTAAATTTGTAAACCTGTATAAGGAGGAGATCCGATTGAAACCAAAGGCTATCTTAAAAATGATTGTGGATTTGGCGATGACGGTTTTGCTGTTTTGTTTAATGGCGTATTTGCTGGTGGGAGAAGCTGCGCACGAATGGCTGGGCGTGGCGATGTTCTGTCTTTTTATCCTCCATCATGCGCTGAACTGGAATTGGCACAAAAATTTGATAAAAGGGCGTTATACGCCGCTGCGTATTTTGCAGACCGGAATCAATGTGCTGATTTTGCTGTCTATGATCGGCTTGATGGTAAGCGGAATCATCATGTCTCGGGAAGTGTTCGATTTTCTTCCGATTTCGGGAGGGATGGGGTTTGCCCGCACCTTGCATATGCTGGCGTCCTATTGGGGATTTCTGTTCATGAGCCTGCATTTGGGCCTTCACTGGAGCATGATGATGGGAATGATGCGCAAGGCTGCCGGTATCAAAAAGCCGGCAGCTATTCGTACCTGGCTGCTGCGCGTTCTGGTAATCCTGCTGGCTGTCTTCGGAGTCTACGCTTTTATCAAAAATGATATTGCTTCCTATATGCTGCTGCGCACGCACTTTGTTTTCTTCGATATGGAACAGCCCCTCGTTCTGTTCTTCCTGGAATATCTGGGGATGATGGCGCTTTGGGCGGCAATCGCTTATTACATTGGAAAACTGTGATGGAAGGCATCAGCAATTTTTCCTCCCAGCCGGGTATCTTTACCATATTGCGGCCGGGGATTGTGGTGAAGGAATGCGCGGATGTGCAGGTGGAGCACTGCTTCTTCAATCTGCGGTATCCTTTCTGGCACGGCCACGGCCTTGCCATCCGGGATTCGGAGATGACTTCAGCTTGTCGGGCGGCATTGTGGTATTCCGACCACATCGAAATCACCGATACCAAGCTGCACGGCATCTAAAGATGGCAGGCTGTGATATCGTGTCCCCGGAGTTCGGCTGGTCTGTCCGGGGTATCGAAATGGAGGACTGCGACGCCGAAAGCGAATATTTAATGGAAGCCCCCGCCCCCAGGGGAACACGGCGGCCATGGTGGAGGCGTTCGCAGAAGGCGCGGCGGGAAAAGGGCATAGAGTCACAGTGATCCCTGTCTGCCAAAAGAAAATCGCCGGATGCCTTGGCTGCGACTACTGCCGCAGAAAATACGGCGGAAGAGCTTTTCTATGCTCAAAATGAATAATTTAAAATGAAATATAAGTATTTTACATTGAAAATCAACTGTATTATACTGGTAAATAGGAAGATATTACCCGCCGTTTATATGGCAAATCAGGAAGGATGAAATTGAATGAAAAAATTATTATCTCTCGCCCTTTGTACGATGCTTTCGTTCTCCCTTACCGCATGCAGTGAGGAAGCGGCGTCTTCTGGCGAAGGCAGCTCTTCGGAACCCCTTTCTCAGCCGTCCTCTGATACAGTTCCCGAATCCTCCGAAGCTGCTGCGGAGTCCTCGGAAATATCTGCGGAATCCCAGGAAACGGCAGAACCCTCCGAAACCGTAGAAATTACTGACCCGGAAACGGGCGGCACACTGATCGCGTATTTCTCCTGGTCCGGCAATACAGAAGCAATGGCTAACCTGATTCAGCAGGAGACAGGCGGCGAATTGTTTGAGATCACCCCGGTTACTCCTTATACCGATGATTACAACGAGCTTTTGGATATTGCCCGGCAGGAGCAGGACGAAAACGCCCGACCGGAACTGGCCTCTCAGGTGGAGAATTGGGAAAGCTATGACACCGTATTCGTAGGATACCCGGACTGGTGGAGCGATGCGCCCATGCTTGTCTATACCTTCCTGGAATCCTATGACTGGACAGGCAAAACACTGATCCCCTTCTGCACCAGCGGCGGCAGCGGATTTGGACGCAGCTTGGATAATCTGGCAGTAAGCGCACCGGGCGCCTCCATTCTGGATGGCCTGCATGTGCAGGGAGAGGATGTGGAGAATTCCGCCGGCGAAATTGCGGACTGGATCGGCGGGCTGGAATTGAACTGATTAAGGGGGCATCAGAAAATGAAAAGGATATCTTCTCTTTGTGCCGCATTGCTGTTGGCAGTGGGATTGCTGACTGGCTGCCAAACCGAGGGCGATCCTGCAGGGGGAACATCATCCGTTTCCGCCGGTTCGTCCCAAGCTGTCTCAGCCAGCCAACCGGAGAGCAGTTCCGGTGAAAGCAGCGTGCAGCCGGAAGGATCTTCTGAGCAGGGAGATGGAGCTATGGAAAAACCTGTCGTTTACATGACCACCGATATTTCCGCCGAGGGCCTGACGGCGGTTTACGAGGCCCTGGGAGCTTCCCCCACTGGAAATATCGCGGTAAAGCTCTCCACCGGGGAACCGGGAAGCAACTATCTGCGGCCGGAGCTGATCGGCGATCTGGTACAGTCTTTTGACAACCCTACCATTGTGGAGTGCAACACTGCTTACGGCGGCCAGCGAGCCAATACAGCCATGCACTATCAGGTGGCGGAAGACCACGGTTACACCGCCATTGCCCATGTGGATATCATGGATGAAAACGGGTCTATGACGCTGCCGGTTACCGGCGGCAGCAATCTGACCGAAAACTATGTGGGCGCCAATTTTGCCAATTACGATTATTATGTCGTCCTTTCTCATTTCAAGGGTCACTCTATGGCCGGTTACGGCGGAGCCGTCAAAAACATCTCCATTGGCATTGCTTCTTCGGAGGGCAAAGCCCATATCCATTCCGGCGGGACCGGGGGAAATATGTGGAGCGGCGACCAGGACGCTTTTCTGGAAAGCATGGCTGAAGCGGGAAAATCCGTTGTAGATTATCTGGACGGAAATATCCTGTACATCAATGTCATGAACCGTCTGAGCGTTGACTGCGACTGCGACGGCAGCCCGGCGGAACCGGATATGCACGACATCGGCATTTTGGCTTCCTTCGACCCGGTGGCGGTGGATCAGGCGTGTGTTGACCTGGTTTACTCCGCAGAAGATGGGGATTCTCTCATTCAGCGGATTGAGTCACGGAATGGACTGCACACCCTGGAACATGCCGAGGAAATCGGGCTTGGCAGCAGGGAATACGAACTGGTGCGCATTGACCAATAGAAGCAATGCCGCGTTTGGATTAAAGGCAATCTTAGAGGGGGGAGTTTTATGAAGAAAAAAAGATGTTTTCTGCTGATGGTTTGTCTATGCGTTTTATTTTCCGGCTGTGCGGGCAGCACCGCTTCCGTAAAACTCCCTGTCCCCGCTCCGGCGATGCTGTGCGGCAGCGCAGCCGACTGGGAAGGATTCAGCCCGGCGAATATTGGGCAGACGAATGAGGAAGTTTCCGAATCGGAAGAGGACGCGCTTTCCCAATCTTTGATACAGGAGTTTTCTCCCGTAGAGTTAATCCTTCAGAACCCTGAGCTCCCAAACGGCTGCGAGGTGACAAGCCTGGCCATGCTCCTCACCTCCGCCGGATATTCCGCAGATAAGGTGGATTTGTATGAAGAATGTCTGCCTACGCGGGACTTTACCTATTCCGGGAATCAAAGGTTCGGCCCTTCCCCGGAGGAAGCCTACGCGGGGGACGCTTCCAGCAGCGCCGGGGGCTGGTACTGCTTGGAAGGCCCCATCATCGAGGCCGGAAACGCATGGATAGAGGAACATGGCGGGGGAGGCAGGATGTTGTCTTTAACGGGCATCTCCCAAAGCGGGCTGGACCGGTACGCGCAGGATGGGACGCCTGTGGCGGTTTGGGTAACAAGGGATTACGCGCCGCCCGTTTACGCGGATGATTTCAGCTGGATCCTGCCAAACGGGGAGCTGTACATCCCCTACGACAACCTGCACTGCGTCGTCTTAGCGGGAGAAGAAAACGGGCAGTACCGGATTGCCGACCCCATCAACGGCTGGCAGCTGGTTGACAAGGATGCGTTCTGGAACAGCTTTGACGCTATGGGCCGGCGGGCGGTGACGGTACAGCTGGACGGCTATTCGACGCTAAGTAACGCTTTGACCCAGTGAAAAGGAGGGAAAACGCAAATGGACATCCTCAGGCGGGAGCTGATCTATCTTTGGTACTATTTCAGCGTCCAATTTGAGCAGATATTCGGCTGGTGGGTGCTGGGAATGGCAATCGGCTCGGCGGTTTCTGTTTTTGCCAAAGATGCGATCCACCGGGCCTTCCGTTCCCTTCAGGGGAAACGGCTGGGACTTTTCGGGATACTGGCAGCCAGCGCTTTGGGGATCGCTTCTCCGCTTTGCATGTACGGCGCCATCCCCATTGCCGCCTCCTTTTCCCGGGGAGGTATGAAAGACGACTGGCTGGCCGCTTTTATGATGTCCTCCATCCTCCTCAATCCTCAGCTCATCGTGTACAGTGCGGCCCTCGGGGGAACAGTCTTAGCGGTGCGGATTGTTTCCTGCTTTCTCTGCGGGATCACAGCCGGGCTGCTGGTCCGCTTTTTCTACCGGGACAGGCCCTTTTTCAACTTCACCGGCTTTGATGAGCCGAAAAGCCGGGACACTGACCCCAACATCATCCTGCGGTATTTCAAAAACCTCTGGCGCAATGTGAAGGCTACCGGGCTGTATTTCCTGATGGGCATCCTGCTTTCCGCCCTTTTTCAGCGGTACGTCCCTGCGGAAGCTATGACGGCCCTGTTCGGCGGAAACGAGGCCCTGGGCGTCCTGATGGCGGCCACCATCGGCGTCCCCCTCTACGCCTGCGGCGGAGGGACCATCCCGCTTTTGCAGCAATGGCTGTGGGACGGCATGAGCGTCGGCAGCGCCGCTTCTTTCATGCTCACCGGGCCTTCCACCAAAATCACCAATTTAGGCGCTTTGAAAATTGTGCTGGGCATCCGGCGGTTCCTGCTGTATCTGGCCTATGTGATGCTTTTCTCGCTGGCTGCCGGGCTCATTGTCAATGCAATCGTATCGTTATAAGGTTCATCAGTTTTGACAGACCGCGAGAGGGAGAAAAATGGAGCTTTGTATGTGTAAAAAGAATGCGGCTGGACTGACCGCCTGCGGGCTGAAAAATCTCGCGGTTGCAGCCATGCTGTTCGACCACTTTATCGCCGTGTTCTGGCAGGGAAATGAGGTAGCAGGGCTCCTGCTGCGGATCCCCGGCCGCATTGTGGCTCCAATCATGTGCTATATGATCGCCCAAGGGTTTTACCGTACCTCCAACGTAAAAAAATATCTCGCCCGCCTGCTTCTCTTTGCCGCGCTGTCCCATTTCCCCTATGTGTTCTATTTTGAACTTCCCTGGTGGCGGGCCACAGGCGTCATCTGGTCGCTCTTTCTCGGCCTGCTGTCCCTGACCATCGCCAGGCATACGCGCCTGCCATTTTTGGTCAAAGCAGCGGGCATATTCCTCTGCTGCCTGCTGGCCTATCCTGCCGACTGGAACTATATTGCCGTACTGTGGATTCTGTTCTTTGGGCTTTTCCATGAACAGTGGGAGAAACAGGCAATCTGTTTTGCCGCAATCGGGATCCTGTTCCTCATCCTTCCGGCTTTCCGGCAGGGCGGGCTGAACCCGCTGGTCTGCTCCGGGATTTTCTTAGCGCTGCCCCTGATTCGGCGCTACAACGGCCAGCGCGGTGCGGGCGGGCGCATAGCCAAATGGGGATTCTACATCTTCTACCCCGCCCATCTGATAGCCCTGGAGCTGTTAAAACTCGCGCTGGGGGTGTAGGGGATGCGGATCACCAAGGGAACGGCGGCAATGGGGTTTTCGCTGGGCGTTCTTCTGTCCGCGGCAATCGTCGTCCTTTTTGCGGTTGTTGCGCAGTTCATCGCGCCTGACATTGCCCCGGAGACTGTTTCATCCAGCGTTTCGGAAAATCCCGCGTCCAGCGTTCCGGAATCCTCACAGGAGGTGAAACCGGCTGCCACCGTCTATGCGGGAGAACTGGAGCTGCCCGTAGAAGGGGCCACCGGCTATGCGGCGGCCGCCATCGGCATGTACGCACAGCCCTCTGATGCGGAAACACCGTTGGCCAGCCTTTCCCCCGGCCAGGCCTTTGTGATTACCGGCCAGCGCGGCGGATGGTGGCAGGTTCGGATGGACGGGCTCACCGGCTGGGTACAGCACGATTACTGCCTGATCAACCTGCCCGATGTGATTCCCTCCATCGTCTATCGCAACACAAACGCCTCCGCCTCGCTGTTCCGGTCATCCGGGCGGGAAATCCCCGGCATTACCGGACAGGCGCTGTACGACGCTTCCAGTTACAACGCGCGGTTCGGTTATGAAACCTGCAACATGGCTGTGCTCTACGCAACGGCAAAAAAACTGGCCAACGCCCAGGACCGGGCGCTGGCGGACGGCTATACGCTGGTCCTATATGAGGGGTTCCGGCCCTATGAAACGCAGATCGCAGTGGCCCAGAGTCTCTCCGCCCTGGCCGAAACAGAGGAAACGGTGCGGTCCGGTATCACCTCAGAGCCTTGGTCGATCAACTGGTTCATTGCCACGGGGGTTTCCACCCACCAGCAGGGATGCGCGGTGGACGTTTCCCTGGCCCGGGTCACCGCAGCCGAACAGGAAACCTGCGGCCCGTATGTCTATACCCGTGTTACCGGCTGCGAGGAACTGGAAATGCCGACCGCCATGCACGAATTAAGCTCTGCGGCGGCCAGCCTGACACAGCCGGTTGCTTCTACCAATCTCACCGCCTGGCAGGAAGTCTTGCCGGCTCCCGCTATGACAGAAGCGGCCCTGGCTCTGCGCGGCTACTGCACTGCCGCTGGGCTGACCCCGCTGGCGTCGGAATGGTGGCATTTCAACGATCTGGACCGCCTGGTCGTCGCCGATGAAAGCTGGCGGGGGGATTTCACTTTGGCGGAAAATCTCAGCGAAGCGATTGCTGTCAATGAATAAGTAAAACGAATAGGCAGAATTGAAAAAAGAAAAATTAGATTCAAGAAACCCTTGAATAATTATCAGAAAATGGAGGACTTGCAATGAAAAACCTTGTCAAAAAAATTTGCGCGGCTCTCTTATCGTCCGCGGTTGTCATGACGGCGGCCGCATTCCCGGCATCTGCAGCAAATACCGGCTGGAACCTGGACAGCACCGGCTGGTGGTACCAAAATCCGAATGGAAGCTATGAACGGGATGGCTGGGCAATGATTTCGTAGAATCCAACGACTTTACAGGCAAAACCGTCATCCCTTTCGCCACCTCCTCTTCCTCTGGCATGGGGGAAAGCGGCGAACTGCTGGCGGAACTGGCGGGGACCGGCGACTGGCAGGAGGGCCAGCGGTTCCCAAGCAGCGTCAGGGAAGACGATGTAGCGGATTGGGTCAGCCGTTTGCAGTAAATCAATACAACCGTTCCTGTCATGACAAAGGAGCCGAAGCTGGAAAAAGCTCCGGTTCCTTCGTTTATGCAGGGAAACTATGAATAGCAAGGGAATGACGTTTGATTGGATTTCGGATAAGGAATCTGCACAGTAGTATTTAAAAAAGGCCCGTATCCCTTCAGGCAGACAATATGGGAGGACTCTACGGTTCGCTTATCAGCCCGGCAGCGCCGGGACCCAGTTCTTCCCGGAAACCCAGTCGGATCGGTTCCTCATCAGCCTGACTATCGGATATCCGGATTTCCAAAACGAGCTGTCCATGGCGCTGGGGGTCAGCGAGACAAGCCGTTTGGATACGGTAAGCCGGGTAATGGACGGTGGAACCTTGCTGAAAGCCCAGGCGAACTGCTCCGCAGTCATCCCGTGGTAGCGGAAAAACCGCAGGCGGCAAAGGGCGCGGCCCCGAAAATGCACATCCAGCCGGTCATCTCGGTCCCCAGCAGGGGGTTCAGCCAGAAATAGAGTCCCACCGCCGTCCCCACTGCCATCACCGAACAGAAAAACTGCCGGAAGGAAAGCCCGAAAAAGACGGACTCCTGGTAGTCCCGGATTTCTTTGGGTATTTTGACTTCCATATAAATTATCAGCCTCCGTTCATATAAATAGGTTGTATTTCTCCTAATTTTGAGTATAATAGAAGTAGGAGGTGTTTGAAATGAATATCAACACGAAAAATATTGTATCCATCACAGAAGCAAACCAGAATTTTTCCCGCGTCGCCCGGCTGGTGGACGAAAATGGAGCAGCGGTCATTTTGAAAAACAATGTTCCCCGTTACCTGGTTGTAGAA
>DVJP01000048.1 GCA_018716725.1 Candidatus Merdivicinus excrementipullorum
ACCCGAGCTGGAAACCCTCCGCAAGGAGTGCGCCGAGTGGATGGAGCAGGAGGAGGACGTCCTCAGCTACGCCATGTTCGGCCAGGTTGCCACCAAGTTCTTTGAGAAACGCCGCAACGCCAAATACGGCATCGACGGCAAGCGCGCCGACTTTGAAAACGGCGTCCACCCCGTCTAAGTTTTATAGGATTTCCCCGGCTGGTTTCTCCGGCCGGGGATTTTTGTGCAGCGGGAAATCTGAGCGCTATGCAAACCCGTTGACAAATTGCGCAAAATATGATATACCAATGAAAGCCCCGCAAGGGGATAAACTGTTACAGCGAGGATATGCGGTATGAAATGGAATAAAGAATCGGCAAAGGATTTTCTGATTTTAAACCTGGGGACTATCCTGATCTGCCTGGGAGTCTACTTTTTTAAGTTCCCCAATAACTTTTCCTTCGGAGGGGTTTCGGGTATGGCGGTCATCCTGGCCCGTTATACAACGGTGATTTCCCAGGCAACCTTTATGACCATCATCAACATGGCCCTGCTTCTGCTGGGATTTCTGGTTTTCGGCCGGGGGTTCGGCTTTAAAACCGCCTATTCCACGGTGCTCATGTCCGTGTTCACCCAGGGGCTGGAATGGCTCTTCCCCATGGACAAGCCCTTTACCAGCGAACCGATGCTGGAACTTTTCTTTGCCATCCTCCTGCCCGCTTTGGGTTCGGCGCTGCTGTTTAACATCGACGCTTCCAGCGGCGGGACGGATATTGTGGCCATGATTTTGAAAAAATACACCAGCCTGAATATCGGCAAGGCCCTGATGGCATCCGATTTGGTTATCACCCTGGCAGCCTGCGCGGCCTTCGGCATGGAAACAGGGCTGTTCTCTATGACCGGTCTGCTTTTCAAATCCCTGGTCATCGACTATGTGATTGAAAGCATCAATATGTGCAAATACTTTACCATTGTCTGTGAAAAGCCGGAGGAAATCTGCCGGTATATCCAGCAGACCCTGGGCCACAGCGCCACGCTGGTAGAAGCCAAAGGCGCGTATACCGGCCAGCAGAAATTCCTGGTGCTGACCGTCATCCGGCGGTATGAGGCGGTGCAGCTGCGCCGGATTGTCAAGCAGATGGACCCGACGGCTTTCCTGATGATTACCAACACCAGCGAAATTATCGGGAAGGGCTTCCGCGGGATCAACTGAGAAAGCTGTCACATTTTGGGAATCACCATGCCGGAAGGAGCGTTTATGAACCATCAGGAAATTCTCAGCCAAATGCGCCTTGGGGAAAAAATCGCCGTCACCTCCGGGAAAACCTTTTGGCGCACCAAAGAAATGAAGCGGTACGGCATTCCGGAGCTGCTGTTGTGCGACGGCCCTCACGGCCTTCGGAAGCAGACCCGGAAAAACGATATGCTGGGCATCGGTCCCTCCTCCCCCGCAACCTGTTTCCCGGCGGAGGTGTCCTTAGCGTGCAGCTGGGATGCCGGACTGCTGGCCCGGGTGGGCGGCGCTATTGCCGAAGAAGCGGCGTCTTTCGGGGTATCGGTGGTTTTGGGGCCGGGGGTCAACCTGAAGCGGAACCCCCTCTGCGGCCGGAATTTTGAGTATTTCAGCGAGGACCCATATCTTTCCGGGAAGCTGGCGTCCTCCTTTATCCTGGCCATGCAGGAAAAGGGAGTGGGGGCCAGCCTGAAGCATTTTGCCTGCAACAATCAGGAGTATAAACGCTTTAATTCCGACAGCCTCGTTGACCAGCGGACCCTGCGGGAACTCTACCTTCTGCCTTTTGAAATGGCGGTAAAGGAGGGGAAGCCTGCCACAGTCATGTGCGCTTATAACAAGTTAAACGGCGTCCATTGCAGCGACAATGCCTGGCTGCTTTCTCAAGTCCTCCGGGAGGAATGGGGCTTTGAGGGGCTGGTGGTGACGGACTGGGCCGCTTTAAACCACCGGATCGAAGCTTTCCGGGCGGGCTGCGACCTGATCATGCCCGGCGGCAGCGCGTATATGGAACGGGAAGCTCTGAAAGCGGCGAAACGAGGGGATTTGCCGGAAAAGGTCATTGACCGGAGCGTTTCCCGGCTTTTCCGCCTGGCGGAATGGACTTCCCGGCGGGAACATCCTCCTCAAAAGGCGGACTGGAAGGCGCACCATGCCTTGGCGGTGCAGGCGGCCCAGGAGGGCGCTGTCCTGTTAAAGAACGACGGCATTCTTCCTTTAAAGCCGGGAACCAAAACGGCTGTTTTGGGCCATATGGCCCGGGAGATGCGGTATCAGGGGGCTGGCTCCAGCCACATTAACCCGGTCAAGCTGGTGCATCCCTTAGATGCGCTGGAATGCCATTCTTTTGCTTCCGGTTATCTGGCCAATGGGGAAACCACCCCGGAGCTTCTTGCGGAAGCGGAGAAACTGGCCCGGGAAGCGGATGCAGCGGTTATATTTGCCGGCCTGCCGGACAGCCGGGAGTCCGAGAGCTTTGACCGGGAGGATATGGAAATGCCGGAGGGACACTGCCGGCTGATTGAACGGGCAGCAGCGGCAAACCCCAACACTGTGGTTGTGCTTTTTTCCGGCAGCGCGGTGGAAACACCGTGGGCGGATCAGGTGAAGGCTATCCTCTACATGGGCCTGCCGGGGCAGGGAGGCGGGGAAGCTGCGGCAAACCTTCTCTACGGCCGGGCAAATCCCTGCGGCAAGCTTACGGAAAGCTGGCCCTGCCGGTACGAGGACTGCCCCAGCGCAGGCTTTTACGGCCAAAAGGATGCGGAATACCGGGAGGGGCTTTACATGGGCTACCGGTACTATGACAAAGCCGGCGTAAAGGTCCGCTGGCCCTTTGGATACGGGCTTTCCTATACCCGGTTTGGATACTCCCATTTAGAGGCCGGGGAGGAGCAGGTGACGGCCATTGTGACCAACCTGGGGGACCGGCCCGGCGGGGAAGTGGCGCAGCTGTACCTTTTTCCGCCGGAAGGCGGCCTGCACCGTCCGGTGCGGGAGCTTAAGGGGTTCCAGAAGGTGTATTTAAAGCCCGGGGAGAGCCGTAAGCTGGTATTCCCCTTAAACCGGCGCAGCTTCGCCCTGTGGGATGGGGAATGGAAGGTCCCCGGCGGGGTTTACACCGTCACAGTGGGGGGCGGAGGCCCCAACGCCCTGTCCGCCTCCATCCGGGTAGCCGGAGAAGCTGTTTCCGCGCCGGAGTGGCAGCCGGGCAGCTGGTACGAACGTCCTTCCGGCCAGCCGCCAAAAGAGGACTGGGAGCGGATGCTGGGCAGGAAGCATGGGGAAGAATCTCTAAATAAGGGGCAGTTTACCATGGACCACACCGTTTTGGAAATGAAGGAATCCTCTGCCTTTATGGGCTGGGTTTACCGGCTGATGGAGCTTTTCCTCATCCGCGGGGATTCGAAGAGCGCTCAAGCTAAGATGGCCTTTGTAAGCACCGTGGACAGCCCGCTGCGGGTCATGCAGCAGCTTTCCGGTATCCGGGGCGGTTTGTTCCGCTGCCTGCTGGCAATGGCTAACGGCCATGTTTTCCGGGGAATCCGGGAATTGTTCCGATTTTAAATAAGAAAAAACCGCTGTGCGCCGGAATCCCGGAACACAGCGGTTTTTCGTTTGGCAAATAATAAGCTGAGAGGACCTGTAAGCCGAGTTCTGTCGTGTGTGACAATCTATCTCGACAAGACGTTGCCGCCTTGCTCCAGCCACCCGTCGGGAGCGTCGGACCAACGATAACCCCCCAGTCGGTGTTGCAT
>DVJP01000049.1 GCA_018716725.1 Candidatus Merdivicinus excrementipullorum
TATTCCGCCCACGCGCCGCTGCCGCTTAGGTAGTAGCCGTTCACGTAGGTATTAGCCGCCATCGAGCCGCCGGGGTAGAAGTAGTACCATCTGCCGTTAATGAGCTGCCAGCCGGTGGCCATGCCGCCCCAATCGCGCAGGTAGTACCAGGTACCGTTCAGATTGAGCCAGCCGGTGGCCATGCCGCCCCAGTCGTACAGGTAATACCAGGCGCCGCCCAGGTTTATCCACCCGGTAGCCATGCCGCCCCAGTCGTACAGGTAATACCAGGCGCCGCCCAGGTTTATCCAGCCGGTAGCCATGCCGCCCCAATCATGCAGGTAGTACCAAGTGCCGTTATATAGGTTCCACCCGGTGGCCATAGAGCCGTCTTTGTAAAGGTACCAAACGCCGTCCTCCTGCACCCAGCCGTTTAAAACCGGGGTTTCCGGTTCTTCAGGTTCTTCAGGTTCTACGGGACGGCTGGGTTTCCAGGGCCGGGTGGGGACAAAGCCGCTGGAATTGCGGACAAAAACGGCCTTAACAGTCACATTTCCGGCGGGCATGGTAAACTGGTTGCCGCTGATGGTAACACCGCCGGAAACAACCTCCCAGCCTTTAAAGCGATAGCCGCTGTCGGGGTCGGCGGTCAGGGTAACGGCCGTTCCAGCCGGGGCAGAGGCCGGGGACGCGGACGCGCTGCCGTTGCCGTCGGTCTGCACTGTCACGGTGTACTGCACCGGATTCACGGTCACTGTGCAGGTATCCGTAAATTTGCCGTCCTCTGTTTCAACTTTGATGTTGGCCGTGCCCGCACCCACGGCGGTGACAAGGCCGTTTGCGTCCACCGTGGCAACGCTTTCATTATCACTGCTCCAGGTCACAGCTTTGTTGGTGGCGTTGGCAGGCTCCACCGTGGCCGTGAGAGTTTCGGTGTTGCCCACGGTCAGTGTCGTGCTGGTTTTATTCAGCAACACGCGGTTAACAGGGACGTTGGTTTGCTCGCCGATTGTAATACTCAATTCCTTGCTGTCGGAGCCGCCGCCGTTTGCGGCCTTGACCGTGAAATTGAATGTACCGTCTGCGGTGGGCGTGCCGGAGATGACGCCGGTGCTTTCAGCCAAAGTCAGACCGTCTGGCAAAGTGCTGCCCGTGACAAGGCTCCAGGACGTTGCATTGTTCGCCGCAAAGGTTGCACTGTACGCTGTCCCCACAGTGCCACCATCAAGGGAAGTCGTGGTAATAGTCGGCGGCGGGTTTCCCTTAATGTCGCTCGGCAAGGTACCGGAGTTTTCAATCTTGCCGTTGTTGATCAGTGTGCCGCCATCGGTGGTGGTCACGGTGCCCTCATTGGTCAGCGTTGCGCCGCTGCCAATCGTCAGGCTCGCCCCGCTGGGAATATTCAGGCTCTCACCCTCACCGATCTCAAAATGCTCCTGCAATTTCATAGGACCATATACAATGCCGTCCCCATTGCTCATATAAATGCCGCCGGAGGACGCGCTATATTGAATTTGAACGCTAAGCCCCGTTGCATGTGCAAGGCGATTTGTCCGAACCACGCTGTTGTTGGCAATCCTCAAATACCGGCGATCATCTGATGGGACGTTACCATCTAATTTATCATAGTAAATTCCAGCAGATGATCCGCCATCGGCAGTGAGATTACCGCCCTGTACTGTCAAAATTGCCTCTCCGGCAGCAGGAGCAACCAGTGTCACAGCTGTTGTTTGCGTACAGTTAGAAATGACATTGGCACCTCCTTCGATGGTCAAGTAACTTCCGTTTGTCGATTCCATCGGTCCGCTTTGCACGAAAATCCCGCCAGCACCCCCACTTCCTGTACCTGTCGTAGTGAGTGTCCCTTCGCCGGTGATGGTTAAAGATGCATTGTTATTTTCAGCATACACCTGTATGGGAACACCACCTGTTAAGTAGTTTTCACCCTTCAACACAATTTTTAAAGACGCATCCGAATCTGTTGTTTGTAAGCTAAGGGTGTCTTCCATACCTGAGCCTCCCTCAATTGAAACATTATTCAATTTAAGGGTAGCGGTGCTGGCATCATAGTAGAACTGACCGCTGGCAGGCTCTGTGCCGTCGACCTTTGTCCAAGTGTCATTTTGGTTTTCATAGCAGCCGCTTTCTGTGATTTGCTGACCGCCTATATACAGTTCAATTTCCCCCGCAGTCAGCGCCGTAACGGGCAGCGCGTTGGACGGGGTAGCAGGCTGGGCTTCCAATCCCTCGCAGGCGCTCAAATTCGCGCCCCCGGCCCCGCACACCGGGCAGTCCTCATTGATTTCTTCCTCGGTGCAGAGTTTTTCGCAGGTACATTCTTCCGGCTGCGCGTCTGACGGGGTTGCCGTGTCTCCACTGTCATGGGCGTTGCAGATCTCACAAACAAAGGTGCAGGGCGTTCCCTCTGTGGCGGGAACATAGCCGCAAGCCTCGTCGTGTTCATGCTTGCAGTCCAAAACCTCCGTGATACACCCGCTTTCCTCGCTGCATACATGGGTACAGGCCGCAGGCTCCACTTCCTCCGGCTCGGACGGGGTGGCGGTATTCTCCGACACGCTTTCCGCCGGTCAGCACTCCGCCGTATGCTCGTGAACGCACTCGGTCACGAGTTTATAGCAGTCCTCCGTGTGTTCATGGGAACAGGGGATTTCCTCTGTCCCCTCGGTGTAGCCGCAGCTTTCGTCATGCTGCGGGTGGTGTTCACACAGGGCGCTCCCTGTTGGTGGCAGGCCGCTGTCCGGCGCTCCCTCGGCAAAAGCCGTGGCCGGGAACAGGGCAAACAGCAGGCACAGGCTCATAAACGCCGCAAAAAATCGTTTTTTCATGGGTTCTTTTCCTCCTTTTCCGCACGGGCCGCGGTATTATGCATTTTGGCTCCTCCCCATATTCCGGCAAAAAGCCTTTCATCTATATAGGTACAAAAAATCGAAAAACTACGCACCCCAAAATCAAATTTTTTTGAGAAACTTTTTGGGAATCAAAAAGATCCGCCGTCTGGCAGCTCAAGGCGCGTTTTCTGTTTCATTTTCCGTCCGGCCGGGAAGCGAGGAAAAAAATTTCCCCGCAATTTTCCCAAATATCACGGCCAGAACAGGCAGGGCGTAGGCAACATACTGCACCCAGCCGCCGTAGGCGATCAGCAGGTTATAAATGCCGTGAAAGATCACGGCGGCCCCCAGCAGGCCGCAGGTCCCGGCCGCTTTCAGCCATCCCCGCCGCCAGACGTACACAAGCCCAAATCCCACGATGGCCCCGCAGACGATGTGCATGGCCCCCGTTCCAAAGCCCCGTATCAGCAAAAAGCCCAGGTGTTCGGCCCCATGCTGGATCAGGTAGCAGATATTTTCAAAGGCGGCAAACCCGGCGGCAATCGTAAGGATAGCGGGACGTATCTGTTCCGGCTCCGGCTCAAATACCAGCAGATAAAAAAGCAGGGGCAGGAGCTTAACGGCTTCCTCCACCACCGGGGCGATTTCCGCCGTGGCGTTGAACACGGTCGCACCGTAGAGGGCGGCAAAAAAGGTGTTCACATAGGCCGCAGCCAGGCAGGCTCCCATGCCCGCAAAGGCAAAGAGGAAAAAGTGGAGATACTTTTTCCCCATGCAGAGGGCCGCCACCAAAAGCGGCGCGGCGACGCATACAAAGACATTTTCAATGTAAGTCACGCCTTCACCGCCTTTCTTACCGCCGGGAACAGCGCAAGAATCGAGACGGTGACGGCGAAGTCAAACCAGAAATAAGGATTTGCCAGAGTGTCGCCCGCCCAGGGATAGCTGGAAAGCCACAGGCAGTTTTCCAGAAGGATATAGCCTATCGTGACAAGATGGAAAAACCACTTGCCGGGATCCTGCTTCGGCTGTTTGCTTTGCCAGACAAGGCCCCGTATGGCAAGCCGGAGCATGGCGGCCATCAGCGCGCCGACAATCAGGTTATAGAGCACGTCGCCGATGCTGATAAAGTACGCCGTCAACGGTATTTCCATCACCAGAGCAAGCCACGGCAGGCGGCTTTTCAGCGTACGCTCCTCTTTGTCCGCAAGGCTGTATTGCAGCAAAAGCAAAAAGAGGAAGCAGCTGATCCAGCCCATGTCCGACACATAGAACATGGGCGGCGCGCCCGTAACAAGAAGCGTATAAAGCAGCCAGTAGAGCAAACCGAACCCGAAACAGCCGTAAAAACAGCAGAGCAGGAAATAAGGCTGCCTGCGGCTCCTCAGATAGAATACCCCGGACAGGACACAGCCGGACAGGGCGGCCAGCAATTGCGTCAGGTTGTCAATGAGCTCCGCCATCGCCGTCCCCCGTTTCCCCGTCCTTTTTCCGAAAGGCTTTGAGCTTAAAGCACAGGACAGTCACGCATATGCCCAGCACAAAGGCCAAAAGCCCGATAATGATATAGCAAACGATGGCGCTGCCGCTGAAAATGCTTGCCGCCGTTTCGTATCCGGCGTAGTCCCCGGCGGCCAGTTTTTCCGAAATGCCGGGCATGGCAAAGGACACGCCCACAATTACGGCAAGGCAGGCCGCCGCTGAGGACAGCGCCAACAGACGATTTCTCCGCTGCCGTTTCTGACGCTCGATCTGCGCCACACGCTGTTTGACGGCGGCTACCCGTTCTTCATGGCTTCGCATCTGTAATACCCTCCTTTTCCAACCGCTTTTTCAGCGCGTTTTTGCCACGATACACCAAATCCGCAACCTGTTTTTCCGTCTTTCCCATGAGATATGCGGCCTCGGCGTGGCGCATCCCCTCAAAGTACACAAGATATAATGCCTCCCGGTAGCCGGCGCTTAATTGCTCCATGCAAAAATGCAGGATACACTGCTGCTCCGCAGTCTGGACCACTTCCTCCACCAGCGTTTCGCTTTCCGGTTCCTCCGCCAATGTCTCCAGGCTGAAGCAGAGTTTCCATTTCCGCTTGTGCCGCAAAGCCATGTTCCGGGCTGTTTTGTAAAGATAGGCTTTCAGCCCTCCGTCCCGGATTGCGGGCCTTTTAGTAAAGAGATAGGTAAAAGCCTCGATCATCAAGTCCTCGGCCTCGTGAACATCGTGCAGATACCCGGTTATGTATAAAATAAGAGCGGACTCGTACCGCTTCATTAACTCGTCCACGCTTTTTTCGTCGCCGTCCAGATAGCGGCGGTAAACTTCTTCATCGGTCACTCTTTCCGCCCCCTATCCTTACGCGGGTCGGTAGGTTTTTGGCAGCGCCAGGAATTGCCCAGGCATTGGCGAAATCCTCCGCGCCAGGTATGCGCCCGCCTAAGCAATGCTCCTTGACGCCCCTTTCCGATACGCCCCGCCTTTCCGCCGCTTCCCGGAGAGAAAGATAATTTCTCATGTTGTCACCGCCTTCTTCCCATGGACAAAATATTTCTGCGCTAATTTTTATTATATACAATCTCCCGTAGATTTTCAAGGTTTCTAATCGGGGACATGCGCATAGTACTGTAGGAATACAATAGATATTGGACAGCAGGAGAAGAAAAAGGGAAAAAGAGTAGAAGGACAGGGCCTTCATAGGGTATAGTTATGTTACCACACAAAACTTACCGAATAAGGAGGCCTATCCTTCATGAGTACCAGTATAACACAAGACATGGTCTGCCGGCAATCCCTAATGAAATATACAGATAACGGTTTTGAATTCGCCAATCGTTTTTCCAACAGCTGCTTTGGGAGGCTTTCTCCTGCACAAATTGAAACGCAGATGGTCTCCCAGGCAGCGTGAGCGGGCATCCCTCAGCATTTCTATAATTCATCCCGTTTTTTGGGGAAGGGTTCACCCCCTATCCTAGAAAAATTTCTGTTTTATCATAGGCGGCGCCTTACCTCAGGGAAACATCTCTTCTCTCCGTCATCTCCGTTTTCAAGCCAGGAACCGGATTCCCGAAACCTCGCTGTAATTTTCCGGGGAACCCACAAAAACGGACAGGGTAAGGTCCGGGGCAATTTGCGCGCCGACCCGCCACAGCCCTTCGGTTTGAGGCAGCGGCAGCTCTGCGGTGAAATTCCGGGAAAACCCATTGCCTTCGGCGCGAAGGGCAAGGCGCAGGGCGGTTCCCTCCTCCAAATCGTCCGGTTCGAGCCGGAGGAACTCTGCCTCGCTCCAAACTATCCGGCCGTCTGCCTCGCTGAGGTTTATCAGGAAAGCGGTTTCCTGGGTTTCCTTGATCTCTCCGCCGGCCTGTTCATAACGGTAGGCCACCACGCTGAGGGAGCCGAGCCGGCTGATAATCCGCTGCCGGTGCTCGATGCAAAGACTTCCGGCTACACCGCCGCCGTCAAGCTCCGCTATAGCAGGCATCCCGCAATAGGGACAGGCATTCTCCCCTTCGTATATCGTCCCACATAATCTGCATTTCATTTTCTGATCCTCCTCTATAGTCAGGGCTTAGGGCTGGCGTCAGAGCCATGCTCCAGCATGGATTCACTGCTTGAAACGCCGAGCTGGATCTGTTCCCGCAAAAGGTCCAGCCAGCCTGCGATCTGCTCCAGGTCGCTTCGGACGGCGGCGGGAAGGTCCGCGTCCCCGTGGTAGGGGGAGCTTTCGGGAAGCCTGGTCCGGAGCCTTTCCATCAGGCGGCTGCGGTCCTCCTCCTGGCGCCGCCAAAGGTTCTCCCATGCGCTTCGGAAGGCCGCGGCCCGGGCGGCTTCCTCCTCCTGCCGCCGTTCCAGCTGGGTGCGTGCGGTCTCAAATTCCTCAAGCTGCCGCTTGGCCTCGCCGGCCTGCCGGCCCGCCTGCTCCAGCCTGCGCTGCTGGGCAGCTAAGTCTTGCTGGGCGGCCGCCTCCTCTTTTCGGAGGGATTCTTCCTGGGCGGCCAGCCTCTGGTTTTCCTTTTGGGTCTGCTCCAAACGGGTGCGGGCCGCGGCAAGGGTCTGTTCCAGGGCGGCGGCCTGCTGTTCCAGCTCCTGGCAGCGCCGGTCGATCTCCCCAGCCTCCTGGGCGGCCCGGTCAAGGCGGCCGTCCTGGAGCTCGGCAATGCGGGCGCGTTTCCGTTCGTTCTCCTCCCTGCGGCGAAGGAGCCCGGCGCGTTCCGGCTCAAGCTGTTCCAGGATGGAGTCCAGCCGCCGGCCCTCCTCATCCGCTTGGGCCGCAAGGTCCTGTATTTCGCCCAGCTTTTGCCGGGTCTCCCTGGACCTTTGCAGGAACCCGTCCAGCCGCTGGCGCTGCGGGCCGGACGAAAAGGCGCTGTCGTTGGCCGCGGCCAAGCGGAGCAGGCCGTTGAGCAGGGCGCACAGGCCGTTTACATCCTGCGGGGAGCAGGTCAGCCGGTCCACTCCGGCGGGACCGGCGAACTCTTTGAGCGCCTCCGTCAGGAAGCGGACCGCATCCGTGCCGGTAGGGTCCGTCTTTCCGCCGATAATTTCCAGCATGTATTGCAGATTTCCGGTATTCATTCCTCATTCCCCTTTCGGTTTTAAAACGGCAAGGCCGTCATACAGGTCCCGGAGCATCCCCAGGCGGCGCATCTCATGGTTCCCGGCCTCCAGGAAACGGTATTTCGGCGGGAAAACGCTGTCGTCCAGTTCGGGCCGGACCGGGACAATATGGAGGCTCAGGAGCAGCGACTCATCCAGCGAAAAGCCAATCTGGAACATGGTATCCACGCCAATGGTGAACTGCTCCTCCAGCGCCTTTGCAATGTAGACTTTCTGCTCAAAAGCAGGGTCGTCGGTCAGGTTGAAAACGATCTCCGTGATCTTGTTGCCGGTACAGGGATAGGGAAGATAGCAGGGCTGCCCTTCCCGCACAACATCGTCCTTGCGGATGACATAAGCCTTCTCGCCGTCGTTCAGGACGAAGCCCAGGGAAAAGGGACTGGTCTGGATGACCTCGATAATGTGATTGGCGGCCAGAGTCAGCCCGTAGGAAACCGCCATGGCCCGTTCGGCCTGGTCGAACTGCTGATCGAAGCAGGGGTCGAAGCCCTCCTGCCAGCCCAGCTCCTCCTTGACCTGCGCTTCTACCAGGGGGAAGTTGGAAAAGCCGCCGCAAAGGATCACGCGGAACAGTCCCTCCCCCGATTTCTCCTGCCGGGCCGCGTCGGCGGCCTGCCAGCGGATGCCGTTTGCAGGATCGTTGAGGAATGCCCGGACCGCGGCAAGCTCCCTGCCCACCACCGGCGCAATGCGGCGGTTATAGGCTTTCATCAGGAGCCCGTAGCTGATGTCCAGGGCGTCGTCCTCCGGTTCTTCGCCGTCCAGGCCGTAGAAGTCGATGGAAAAAGCGGTTTCCCCGATCTCCTCCATGCCGCCCAGGGCATAGATTTCGCGCAGGGCGCGGAGGTTTTCGCTGATGCTGGTGCACTCCCGGCCCTGTTCTTTGGCCAGGGATTCCAAATTCTCCCCGCTGTCCCCAAGCAGAGCCGTTTCGACTGCCCGGACATAGCTTTGGAACTTCGGGCCGCGGACGATCTCCTCCGCCCCCCGGCCAGTCAGTCCCTCCAGCGCCAGAAGGACCACCTCCTCCATATAAGCGATGCCGGAAGCGCCCAGGGACCGGTCCACATTTTCACCGACGCCGGTGCGGAACACCCCCCGGATCCGGCTGCGGGCACCGTTTTCATCCGCCTCGCAGACCGTAAGGTCCAAAGTGCCGCCGCCTGCGTCAAAAACGAAGCAGTGGCCATGGAAAGGACGGCCCGCCATCTGGCGGTATTTGTGGACAAAGTAAGCGCAGGCCGCGACCGGTTCGGAAACCAGCCGCACCCGCCCCACCTTGGGGATGCTCTTGCAGATTTCCAGGAGCTGGGTCCGGGCGTCGTAGGTGCTCTCCCTGCGGAGCCAGCTTTCCGGCACCCCGATGGCAACTTCCTCCAGTTCGGGGATCTCGAAATTCCGGGTGACGGCGGAAAAGACATAATCGTAATAGCGCCGGCAGATCTCAGTTGGAGTGTCCGGCTCCGTGTAGCCCCGTTCCGCGAGGATCTCCTCCCTGGGTTCGGCCAGCAGCAGCTTCCACCCGGTCCAGCTCCGGCAATTGGGGGCGGCGGCTGCGGTTTTGGCGTTGAAGGCAAATTCATACACGCCGCTGCCCCTCCGCACCTTTTTGGACACAATGGACGGCAGGTAGGGGCTGCTCATCCCCTGAGCCACAAAGGGGCGGAGCTGCCCGTCGTCGCCCAGAGAAGACACCGAACAGTAGGTGGAGCCGCCGTCCACTCCGAAACCGAGATATTTCATTTCTGATCCACTCCTCTAAATCTTTTATGCGTCAGACTGCCGCTGTGAACTGCTCAAGATCCGGCGCTTTGCGGCAGTCGTGCTGCGCGTCCGGCTTGGCGCCGATCTCCTCGTGCAGGAGCTGCCCGATCTGCTCGGAGGCCTGCCGGGCACGGGCATAGTCATCCTCGGCGTCGTAAACGATGAAATCCACATTGGGCTTGCCGGAATCGTTTCCGCCGATGCGGAAGGCGACCCGGTTCCCGTTGCCGTCCCCATACACAAGGGACATATCCTCGCGCTCATCCCCGCCGCAGTAATCGGCTATTTCCCGCTGCCAGCTGCTTGCGGTCATGACATCGTTGATGGCAAGGGCCTGCTGCATGGCGGCCTCGGAACGGATGAGGGCCGTGGTCGCCTGCTCTGTGGCGACGCCGGCTTCCTCCCGCACAGCGGCCAGGGCGGCGGCGATTTCATCCAGGCCGGAGAATCCGATGGATTCATCCTCCTCCACACGGCTGAGGAGCTCCATCTGCTTCGCGAAACGGGTCTGCAATTCCGAAACGGCGCCGCGGGTCCAGAAATTGACGTCGCAGGGCCGGGTGACCCGTTCGCCGCCCAGTTCAAAGCTCACCTGGCGGCTGCCCAGTGTTTCCAGCTCCGCCTGCAAGGCGCTGGCCTCCCTGCGGAGGAACAGCAGCGCATCGGCAAACTGCTGGTTCTGGATGATCAGGCGGCCTTTCAGCGCATACGCCTCAGGGAGGCACACATTGGCGGTGCCCAGGGCGGCTTCGGCGTTCCCGGCGCGCAGCGAGGCCTCGCCGGCCTCCAGCTGCTGGCGCAGGGTGGAAAAACGCCCGCCCTCAAAGCGGCCGGGGCTTAAGCCCTCCATCTCCTTCAGCTGTCCCTGCAGTTCCTTTATGGCGCAGGCCGCGGCGTCGCGGGCGCTTTCCTTTTGGGCGGCAACCGCGCGGAACTGAGCCGCCGTTTCCTTGGAAAGGTTCTGAATCTGCGCGCTGACATCATGGATACGGGTGTTCATCTGTCCCATGGTCAGGCGGATCGACTCGAAATCCTGCCGGATCTGGGCCTGCTCAGCCTGCTGCCGGCGGCTCAGCTGGTCGATCTGCTGGTTGAACCGGCGGTTCAAGTCGGCTGTTTCGGCGCGGGCGGCGGCCGCTTCCTTTCGGCTGCGGGCGGCGGCTTCTTCCGCCTCCCGGCGCTTGCGTTCCATTTCACGGCTGCGCGCCTGCTCCCGCTGGAGGCTCTCTTTGGCGGCCTGCGCCTCCGCGCGGTTGGCGGCGCTTTCCCGCATCTTCCGCTGGTAGTCGTAACGGTTGACTGTCATGGTGTATCCAGACATTTTCACACTCTCCTTTTCAGGTCATATGGACTGATTCGGGATGTTCTCCCTTTCACCATGATAGAAGCAGTACGGCCGCGTTTCTGTCAAACGGAAAAAAATTTTTTGAAAGAGAAGGGGGCGCCCCTTTCCGGTCAGCGCCCTTCCCCGCAGGTTTCCCGGGCAAGCGTCCAGAAATTGCGGATGTGGGCCATAAAATTCACCTCATCGCCGGTTTCGCCGAAAGCCCCCTGGAAAATGCCGCCGACCCGCCCGTCTTCCAGAAGGACCGGGCTGCCGGAGTTGCCATGCTTGCCTTCGATTTGGAGGCAGATGACCTCCCGGCCGGCCTTGGTGCGCTGGTCAAGGGCCGCGACCCTGCCGTTGTAGAGATGGAGGGCCTGCAGGCCTTTGGGAAAGCCCGGCATCCGGACCGGCTCGCTCATCCGGCAGGCATACTCCCCTTCCGCAAGGACCAGGAAGGGGTAATCCTGGCCCCGTTCCAGGCGGATTACGGCAATATCCCGGCTCTCGTCCGCAAAGAGACAGGTGCAGGGGCACCATTCCGCAGCGCTGTTTCCGGAAACCAGCCGGACCTCGATTTTGCGCGCGCCGCGGACACAGTGGGCGCAGGTGACCACATCCCCTTCCGGGGAAGCCAGGAAGGCAGTGCCGGTGGCAGTGCCGCCGGATGTGGAGATCCGGAGAAAGAGAACCGTTTCCTCCAGGGAAGCGCCGGCGGCAGTCCCGGAGGAAGACGCGGCGGCGATGCGGGCAAAGGCCTCCTGGGCGGCGCGCCGTCCGGCGGGGAGGCTGAAAGCGGGCATGCCCGCCGCTTCCAAAGCGTCCCGGTATTCCGGCGGGATGTCGTCGGGGGTGAGGGTCCAGCGGTTCGGGAGTGCGCCGGCGTCCTGCCCGGCGCTGACGGCCCGGCTCACCAGGACCGAATGGCGGGACTTGCAGCGTTTGATATAGTTCCGCACCTCCCGCGCGTTGCCGAAGCCCCGTTTTTTCTCTGCGATCCAGGCGGAAAAGATCTTTTCGCTCTGGCCCAAAAATTCCTCTGAAACCGCAAACCCGCGCTTTTGGGCCATGCCTTCGGCAATCTGGCACAGCTCCGCGGCGGTGTAGTCCTCAAAGATGATCCGGCGGGTAAAGCGGGAAGCCAGTCCGTCGTTTACGGCCAAAAGCTCATTGATTTGATCTTCATATCCGGCAAAGATAACGATGACGCTGCCCCGGTTGTCCTCCATAAACTGCATGATGTTTTCCAGCGCCTGTATCCCCATGGAAGAATCCCGCAGCCGGTACGCTTCATCCACGAACAGGATCCCGCCCATGGCCCTGTTCATGGCGTCCTTAAGCCTTTTCAGCGGGTCGGCGCCGCTGAGCAGCTCCCCTGCTTTTACTTCGGAGATGACGCCGTTGCGGATGACCCCGAGCCGGAGCAGGATCCGGCCCATTTTCCTGGCGACCTCCGTCTTGCCGGTGCCGGGATTGCCCAGGAACAGGTAATTGTTCCAGTCGTCCTTTTCCTCGGCGTCCTCCGGTACCCCGAATTTCAGATCCGATGCCAGCGCTTCGATCTCCTGCCGGATATTGGGCAGTCCTACCAGCCCGTCCAGTTCCTGCCACGGGTCGCTGCGCAGCTCCCGCTTCTCCCAGTACGGGCGGAGATCCTCCGGCAGGGCGTCCGGCTCCAGGCAATCCCGCTGCCGCCGCGCTGTCAGCCAGGCTGCCCGCAGGGGGTTGAAAAATTCATTTTCCACTGTGCGGATGTTGGACCATTCCTTCGCCTGGCTCCGGCGGGTATTGTACCAGCTTTTGAAGAAGGCGGGCAGCCCCTCCTCCAATTCGGAGGAGAATCGGATGTCCTTGGCCTTTTTGCGGAAAATGGCGTAAAGCTGGTCGCTGGTGTATTCCTCCATTCGGATGTGGTGGGGAAAGCGCGCCTCCAGGCCTTCGTGCTTGCGGATGAACGCCATGGTGGGTTCCTCGTAGCCCACCAGGACAAAGGCCACCCGTCCCCGGCGCTCCCAGGAGAGCTTGAGCAGGGCGTCCACGATATCCTTGTTGTAGCTGTCTGGCCCATGGTCGTCCCCGCTGTCCAGCTGGTAAAATTCGTCAAAAACCAGAACGCCCTGTTCTGCCTCGTCCACCTTTTCCAGCAGCTTTGCAGAGGACTGGCCCACATACTGGGCCTTCACGTCGTCCTTGGTGACCACCACGACGTGTCCCTTTTTCAGCAGCCCATAACTTGCCAGCCACTGCCCGTAGCACCGAGCGAGGGTGGTTTTGCCGACCCCGGTGGGGCCGGTGATGATCAGGCTCAGGTTGATCGGCTCCCCGGTGAATTCCACAGCGCTCTCCTTGCTGAAGCGTTCCAGCGTCAAAGGGTCCTTGGGGGCAGGCTTCCGGCGCTGCGCCTCAGCGATCGGGATAATAACACGGTTGAAATATTCTTCCAGTTCACGGTATCCGTTGGCGTCCCGCATCTGGCTGACCAGTTTTTTCTGTTCCATTTTTTCTACCTCCATAGCGGTTCGGAGAGCCTCTTCAAATCTTCTTTTAGTATTGTTGTCCATTTCCTGCTGCAATTTTTTGCACAGGGTGTAAAGGGGCGCCTGGTCGTCGTAAAGATAACCGTCCAAAAGCGCGTAGAATTTTTCACGGAATTTCCGGCGTTCTTCCTCGCCGGGGCGGTCGCACAAAAAGCGGATCAGCATCCGGGCATATTCCGGACGTTCTGCCGCCGTGATATGCAGCCCGTTGAAGAGCACGGCGCGGTCCAAGAGCCAGCCCGCCTCGTCTACGCCGATACCATAACCCCGGATAAGCCGGGGACCCATGGTTTCCTGCAACCCCAGCAGCGCCGTTGTTTCATTCCTGTCCAGGTAATCCTTCACATCGGTCTGAAACAGGTATCGGCAGACGGTCTGATAGAAGGAATCCGGCCGCATATAATCCGCCACGAGCCGGGAACCCTGCGGCATCGTAAAGATGACGATACTGCTGCCGCGCCGGTACCCATCCCCCGAAATGAACTTGCGCAGCACCTCGCGGATGCGGGGAGCGCTGAAGTAATCGAAGGATTCCTCCGGAAAAACAAAGGCGGTACGGACCTTTTCCGACTGAAGGCAGGTCAGGATCAAGTTCTGGAAAACCTGCTCGAATTTTTCCGGCGAATTTACAAAGGGCTGTTTCATGCGGACCGGACCGATATCCGAATCCCGCCCCGCATAATCGCCGTTCATTGCGGCAATGCGGTCCCTTCCCAGTTTCTCCTGGCTGTTCCGCGAACCGGACGGGGTATGCTTTTTGAGGAATCCTTCCCTGCCGCCCTGGAATTTCTCAAAATCCCCGGCATAACGGAAGGCATATTCGGAAAAACGGTCGTAGGTTTCAAAATGGAGATAGCCGTCCTTTACGGCAAATACGATGCGCTCATATCCCTGTGCCCGCAGGGTGCGGTAGAGAAAAACGTCCTGCTCCACAAGCTCCAAAGACGGAAGCAGAAACCGGTCCCTGGGACAGACATAGTAGTAATAAGGGCTTTGGCCAGCGTCAAAATTCAGCATATGATCCTCTCCTTATCATGATCGACCTCTCTGATCACCCTGATAAAAGTCCCGGCAGCCCAGTTTCTGTCACCCGGCGGGCAAAAAAATTCCGTCCGAATTTTCAGGCAGCCTGCAAGCCCACTCTCCTATATGGAAGAACGGTAATTAATTTCATTATAACAATCGTTTCAATATTTTTCAACGTATCAAGGGAAAGATATCCGGTTTTACGGGCGGAACCGCACCTTGCCCATATCAATGCCCGCGGCCCGGATCTCCGCTTCCCGCCCCCTCCAGTAACGCGAAAAGACGACGGTCCGGAGGTTTTCACAGTAGCAAAAGCACTGCTGTCCCAGTTTTTGCAGGCTGTCCGGCAGCGATATCTCGGTAAGGGATTTACAGTACCAGAAAGCGCAGTCACCGATCCGTTCCAGGCCCTCGGGCAGGTCGACGGATCGGAGCAGAGGATTCTTCCAGAAGGCGTATCTTTCGATGGTTTTCAGAGTAGAAGGCAGTTTAACAGCCTCCAGTTTCGGATTTTCACCCAAGCTGTACGCTTCCAGGGCAGTGATCCCTTCCGCAATAATAACGCGGCGGATACTGCTTTGGTTGTACAGAGCGAAAGGCCCCAGCCGTGTGGCCGGACGTCCGCCCAGCTTGGAAGGGACGGTAACCACTTCGGGATACCAGGCTGCTTCCCTGCCCAGAATCGCGCCGTTTTTCAGCCGCCAGCGGTCTTCGTCCGAAGACTGAGCGGGCGAAGAAGGGCGTGGCGCGGGGGAAGGGATGCTTTTCTGCGCCGCAGGACGGCTTTGCGGTCTGTTCCTTTCCTGCCGCAGACTGTTCAGCTCCGCCCTGAGGGAGGCAAGCTCTGCTTGGAGCCGGTCCCATTCGGCTTTGGGGCGGACCACCATTTCGGAAGGGTCAAAAACCGTGCTGGTCCTTGCGATCCGCGCCAGCGAAGGGGCGCGGAACGGGTTCCGGCTGCAGTCGTACCCGCAAACGGGGCATTTCATATCTGCCATATGTCATTCCTCCTCATTGATCCGTCAAATCAAACTCCGCGGTATTCCACCCGGCAGCCTTCCGGCAGCCGGGGCAGCGGTTTTCCACGCATTTTGCCGGGGAGGCTCAGGCGGGCGAGGTTTTCGCAGCCCGCAAACGCCGCCGGGTCTATCCGTTCCACACCGGCAGGGACCCGCAGTTCCCGCAGGGCGGTACAGCCGGCAAAGGCTCCACGCTCGATCCGCCGGAGCCGGGACGGGAGCTGGACCTGCCGGAGCGATGTACATCCGGCGAAGGTTTCCGTCTCGACGACGGTCACTCTTTTGGGCAGCGCGATCTGCTCCAGGGAAACGCAGCCGGCAAAGGCCCGTTTCCCGATTTTGCGCAGATTCCTGCGGAATTGGACCAGTGACAGTTTGCCGCAGCCCGAAAAAGCCCCCTGCCCGATCTCTTCCATGCCTTCCGGCAGTTCCACCCGGCCCACAGAAGCGTCGGCAAGGGCAAAATCCGCCAGGCGCGTCACTGGCTGGCCGTCCACTTCCGCCGGGACCACCACTGCCATGCCTTCCGGCAGCCCCACATCTCCCTGCAAACAGACGCCTTCGCCAACCGTCCAAAAAACCTGCATATCCGGCTGCCGCTGAACGCCCCTGGCCAACAGCTGTTCCAGTTCATCCACACGGGCCTGGAGCCGGCGGATGATTTCCTCTTTCTCCCGGAGCGTCCGGCTAAGGCCCTGCAGCTTGGCGAGGCGTCCCGCCAACGCGCTCATATCCCCGCGGCTCAGGACAAACTTCTCCTCATGCCCGGTAAGGAGCCTGCTCTCCGGCCCCAGTCTGGCCAAGGCAGGGTATCCCTTGATGTCCCGGCTGCGGTCATATCCGCAGACAGGGCAGATTTCCATTTTTCCCACGATACTTCCTCCCATCTGTCCCGCGGATCATTAATGCCGGAACTCGACCTGACAGCCGGACGGCAGCGCCGGGAGCTTCCGCTTCATAATTATGCCAAAAGGAAGGACGAGGCGGGTCAGGCTCCGGCAGGACGTGAAAGCGTCCTGCGCTATTCCTTCCAAGCAGCGGGGGAATTGCAGCGTGCGGAGCGACCCGCAACCGTAAAACGCCCTGCTTTCCACCCACCGAAGCTGCTCAGGCAGCTTCAGCTCCCGCAGCAGCGAACAGCCCAGAAACGTCTCGCGCCGGATGATGGAGATGCCGTCGGGAAGCGTCATCCGTTCCAGCTGCCGGCAGGCCGCAAAGGCGCTTTCCCCCATTTGGGTGAGTCCTGCGGGCAGGACCGCCTCCCGCAGGGATGTGCAGTAAGCAAAGGTTTCATCCTCCACTGCGGCGATCCCGTCTGGAAGTTTTATTCGCTCCAGTTTCCCGCAGCGGCGGAAGGCTCCCGGACCCATGGCCCGCAGGGTGGAAGGAAGGGTTACCTCCGCAAGCTCCCAGCATTCGTCAAAGCAGTTTGCGCCGATCTCCCGCAGCCCTTCGGGTAGGATGACGCGGCGCACCCGGGTATTTTTGAAGGAGGAATCCTCCAGGCGGGTCACAGGCTGGCCGTCCCACACCGCCGGGACGGAAACCTCGGCGGGGATCCGCGCCCCCTCCTGGGGCCGGATGCTGCCCGGCGTTTTTCCGGCCTGCCACAATCCGTCCGCGGACCGGGCGGACATCCAGGCGCTGGCTTCCAACTGGCGGTCCGGCGCGTCAGGCTGCCGGGTAATCTGGGCGAGATGCCGCGCCACGTCCGACTGCGGTTCTTCCCGGCGGTTCGGAGAGGCGGACTGCTGCCGGACCATCCCAGCAAGCTCATGGGTGACTGTCGCACCCTGCTGGCTCAGCCGGAGATTCTGCTGCTCCAATTCAGATATCCGCCGGGAAGCCCGGGCCAGTTGTCCTGCCGCCTCCTCTTTTTCCCGGCGCAGAGCGGCGGCTTCCTGTTCCAGTTCAGCCACACGGGCCTCCAGTTCGGCGGTTCTTTCCGGTTCCGGAGCATGCCCTCCGCCAAAGGGAATTTTCTCCCGCCCCAGCCGGACAAGGGACGGCGTTCTTCCCGCGTCCCGGCTGCGGTCATATCCGCAGACCGGGCAGGATGTCTTTTGATTCATGGCAGTTCCTCCCATCTCATTCTTACAGCGGCTATTCCGTCCGGTACACTACCCCGTAGGTCTGGCGGAGCCTTGGCAGCGGCTTTCCGTACATGGCGGCGGGGAGAACCAGCCGGCTCAGTTCCCGGCAGCCCGCAAAGGCTTCGCGGTGGATTTTCTCCACCCCGTTGGGCAGCTCCAGCTCCCGCAGCGAGCTGCACCCGGAAAAGGCGTGATCCCCGATGCTGCGCAGCGAAGCGGGCAGCCGGATCTCCCGCAGCATTTCACAGTTTTCAAACATATAGGCCTCGATCACCGCAAGGCCGTCCGGCAGCTGGACAGATTCCAGGCCACCGCAGTTGGAAAAAAGCCGGATCCCGGTTTTCTCCAGGCCCTGGGGAAGGCGGGCTGCCCTCAGCTCATCGCAGTCGGAAAAAGCGCCGTCCCCGATTTCCCGCACGGTGGAGGGGATGCAGATTTCCTGAAGTCCTGCACGGTAAAAGCATTCTGAGCCGATCCGCAGCAGTCCCTCCGGCAGAACCAAATGATTCAGGCGTTCACAGCCGCTGAAGGCGCTCCACTGGATTTCCCGCAGGGTGGAAGGGAGGTAGACTTCTTCCAATTTCCGGCAGTCTGCAAAGCATTCCCCGCCGATTTCGGTCAGCCCTTCCGGCAGGAAAACCCGGCGGACCGGCTTTCCCCGGAAAGCGGAAACTGCCAGCTTGGTCACCGGGTTCCCCTTCAGGAAGGCCGGGACGGATACTTCCGCCGGGAGATTCACATTGCCTCGGGGCCGGATACTGCCCGATATTCCTCCGTTCGTCCAAAGGGGATCCTCCGGGACCGGGCGCGGGGAAGCGGAGTACTTCTCCTCCAGCAGCGCTTCCAGTTGGGCGATCCGGGCCTTCAGCCGGGCAATTTCCTCCGGGTCGGGGGCGTGCCCGCCGCCGAAGGGAACTTTTTCCGCCCGTATCCGAGCAAGAGATGGATATTTTCCCGCATCCCGGCCGGGGTCGTAGCCGCAGACGGGGCAGGAATAGCTGCTTGCCATGAAAATTCTCCTTTCGTATTTCGTTTACCGGCAGCGAACCCGTACCTTGCTAAAAAGCTTCGGGACCGATGGTCCGCAAGGTACCGGGAAGCAAGATTTCTTTCAGATTAGTACAGCAGGAGAAATCGCCCCTTCCGATTGCAATTACCCCTTCGGGAATCACCGCCCGTTGGGTGCCATCCCGGCCGGCATATACCCAATCTGTAATCGCTTTTGTCCCCTTGGGGACAAAGAGAACACCCTTCTCCCCGAACGGCAGGCTTTCCTGCCGGATCTGCACATGGGAAAGCCCGCTTCCTTCAACCAGCGCCGTCAAAAATTCCCTTTCCTGCCGGTTTTTCCTCCTGTTCTCCGGAATTTTCCCTGTCCTCCACGCCAAACAGCGGCAGAAAGGGGCGGTCTGCGGACAGCCGCGCCGCCGCGCCGGGACAGCAGCGCCCAAAGTCCAGTCCCACTGCGGTCTGCATCCCGGTTTCCGTCCCTTCCGGCAAAGAAACGGCCTCGTTTTTCCATGCATCCTGTTTCGGCATGAAAACTCACCTCGCGTCATCAGATTTGCAGACAGTTTTTCAGAAACCCTGTCCAGGTCCGCTGAAGAACTGCCGCCGTCAGTCCCATGCTGATTGATAGTTATGTACTTTCCCGGCGATAAACGCGGATATTTTCGCGGATCCCCGCCGCGTCAAGCATCTCCTGCTTCTTGGGCGCGCGGAAGGACGCGGGGAGCTCTGCACGGCAAAGGGCGGAGCAGCCCTCAAATGCGCCCCGGCCCAGCGTCTGCACCCCGTCCGGGATCACGATCTCCCGCAGGGAATCGCAGCAGCTGAAAGCGTAAGCGCCGATTTCCCGAAGCCCAGGCGGAAGGGTCACTGTTCCCAGCGCACTGCACCCGGAAAATGTCCCTCCGCGGATCTCCTTGACGCCATCCGGGATGGTGATTTCCGCAAGGGAGATACATTCCCGGAAGGCATGCTCTCCGATAATCCGCAGCGTCTGGGGAAGGCGGACCCATTCCAGCCTCCCGCACTGCGCAAAGGCCCAGTTAGCCAGGATCTCCACCCCATCCGGGATGCCGGCCTCCTGATAATCCTGCCCGCGGCAGCCTTCCAGAATCTTGGTCCCTGCCGGGATGCTGAACAATTCCTCCGGACGGAAGGCCATGCATATAACGGTGCAGGGGTTCAGCTCTTCCGGCTCCAGCTGATTGGTCCGTTCTTCTTTCTCTATACGGTCATCTGTCATAACGTTTCTCCTTTCCGGCCTCCAGCACAGTGTTCCGGCCCTTTCTGTTCCTCCAGTGCCCGGGTGATCAGTTGTTTTGCACCTTTCTGCGGGATGCCTACCACAAAGACGTCGTCCCCCTCCACGCAGACCTCGGCCTGCCGCCCTTCTTTCCCGTACAGTTCAGCCGCCTCCTTCTCCCAGCGGGGAGTCAGGCAGTGTATACCCTGATTGGCCGAGCCGCGCAGGCTCATGCCGTCGTTCAGCTCCTCCACATATGGCCCGTCGATCAGCAGGTCGCAAAGGCCGTTTAATATTTCCCGGACCGCCGGGTCCTGCATTTTCCGCAGCTCAGAAAGCCAGTATCCGGTGTAGATCGCCACTCCGAAATCCCGGCCCTCCCGGAGCTGCCGGAGCAGCCGCGCAAGGGGCGCGGATTGGAGAAACGGCTCCCCGCCGCTGACCACGATGCCGGAGATCCCGGGCAGGGATCGGATATGGGCGGCCAATCTGTCCGCCTGGATCAGTTTCCCGCCGTCCAGCGCATGGGAACCGGGAGCGATGCATCCGGGACAGCACCGGGGGCAGCCCTGCGTCCACAGCCCGAACAGCTTCCCGGGGCCCAGGACCTCCGTTTCATTGACCATATGGTAAACGCGCAGCAAATCGTCTTGCATTGCCAAATCCTCCCTCTTGTCCCGGGATCACCCGGCTCAAAAGTCGTACCGGCTGACCTTCAGCTCAGCCTCAAAATCTTTCCGGCGCAGCCCTTCCAGCTCCAAGCGGTAGAAAGCCTTTCCCCCAGGCCCCCAGTCCGGTTCCAGCGCCTCAGCCGCAAACTCCGTACTCTCTTCCGGATAGAGGAAGAGGACGGGGAAGTCATGCCAGCCATTTTTCCGTCCCTCCATCTCGACGCAGAGGACTTCGCCGTCGAAACGGGCTGTCAGGCGGAGATACTCGCCTCGGAAAAGGCTGGAGAGCCGGAGCGTTTCCGCGCATTCCTCCCCCAGAGTGAAGCGGTCCCCCTTCCACCGGCCGGTAAAGCGAAAGACCACCTCCCCTGCGGACCAGCCGGAAAGGGTTTCCCGGGTGAGCCTGTCGGGGCTGAACTGGGACAGCCCGGAACGGGCGTTGGTTTCCTCCAGGAAGTCCTCCAGATCTTCCTCCGCATACTGGCCATACCCGTCCGACAGGGCGGCCGCCTGCTCCAGGTTCTGCATGGCCCATGCCAGCTGCCGGCATTCCGGACAGGCGGCAAGGTGGCGGGTATAGGCCATCACCTCCTCAGGGGCCGGATCTTCCGCAGAAAGATAGCGGGAAAGAGCCATCATCGAAGGGTGTTCCCCATCCCATTGTTCCGGGATCACGGCAGTTTCCTGCACAGAAGCGCCCGTTTCTTGTTCCTTCCATTCCTGCGGGTTTTTCCGCTGTTCTTCATATTTCATTTCGCAACACTCCCTTCCTGCTGGGCATCGGCCTTGAGCAGCGACTGCTGGACCCGGGCGTTCCAGGTGTCGATATTCTGTACATTGCCGCCGGATTCGCCGAAGGTCCTGTCCCCGGTCTGTTTCCCGTCGCTCAGCTGTTTCAGCGCCCTGTCTATCTGTATAAAATCCTCATCCTGCAAATTCTGGCAGCAGATGGACCAAAGAAGGTCCGAAAAATTATCGAAGGAATTCTGACGCATCAAAAACAAGGAAATTTCCCGGTATTCCCTCTCCAAACGCCGGCTGACAGAACGCTCCTCCGGGTGGGGCTCCTTGATCTGCCGGCAGAGGGTCTGGTTCGGCAGGAACGAATAAAAAAGCCGGCAGAAGGAGTAGGAAAAAATGGCCGCCGGGCTTCTGCGCACCTTCAGCAGCGTGCGCATGGATTCCCCGCACCGTTCCCGGACCTCCCATTTTTCCAGCTCCGTAAGCCTGTCCGGATCGCATGCTTCCGGCGTATAAGAATCGTCCTCCTGGGAGTCCAGGCTGACGGGCGCGGGCCGGGAAGCCGCCCGGCGCTTCAGCCCGGAAATATATCCCCCCACCTTGCTTCTCAGCCAATACGCCAGCTGATAGACGCTGGGGTAATCGAGGCAACTGATGGGCAGGGCCTTCCACGCCCGGAGCCAAAGCTCCGATTGGATGTCCTCCTTGCTTTCGCCGTACAGGGTTCCCTCATAGTACTGCAGGTAACTGCCCAGCAGGTTCTGCACCATCATCGCCATGGCTTCCTCCACTGCCGCGCAGGCCGCAGCGTCCCCCTCCTGGACGGCCCGGCAGTATTCCCCATAAAGCTGGGCGTCCATATACTCAACCGGGCGGCGGTAACGCCTGTTTGTCATCATGATCCTTCCTTTCTCAAAGTTCTCTCCCCAGCCGGATGCTGGCCGCGCTGCGGTCCCCCCCGGCCCACGCCAGGTCCAGCAGGGATTCCGAAACCTCCCGCTGCGCGAACTCGCTGCATTCCGGGTCGTCCAGCAGGCCGGCAGCCGCCGCATAAAGGCGCTGCTTTAGTTCCCCCGCCTGTTCCGGAGGGATTGCCCTGCCTTCCCGGGCCAGACAAAAGATCTGACGCGAAAGATCGCTCAGCGCAGTTTTTTCTTCTAGTTTATAGAAATAATTATACATCATCCGGGCATCCATATCAACAAAAAAGCGCATCTCATTTTCCAAAAGATAGGTAAATAACGCCTGTTTTTCCAAGGCGGAAAGGAGTCTCCGGCCCACGCCCTCCCGCCTGATCCAGGCGCAGACGCCGTGGCGCATTTCGCTGTCGGCCGCAGGGTCGCCGGGCTGCCGTTTCTCCTCATAGAGGCGCAGTACCCGGAAAAAGATCTTCTCCTCGATCGTGCTCATGGCGCTCATCTTTTTTCCTCCTATTCATCGTCATCATTGCCGGTTTCGTCTCCGGTATCCCCGGAATCGCCGTCCCGGCCTCCTGTGTCGCCGCCTGCTCCCAAATCTCCGCCGATGCCGCCGGTTTCGCCGGATGGGATATCCGCCGCCGTCCCGCCTGTGATTTCCGATGCTCCAAAGCCGGCGGGAGCGCCCTCCTCGCCTGACAGCTCGGCAAACCGGGCTTCCGTCATGGCCATAAAGTCATTTTCCAGGGCTTCGCGGGCCGCTGCGGCCTGTTCGGGGTTATCAAGGGCTGAAAGGTTCAGAGAGATCCGGTCAAAAGCGCCGGGGTCGCCGGTCAAGCGCTCCACGTTCCCCTTGAGGCCGTCCAGCCTGCCTCCGTAATAGGCGTCCTCCAGCTTCCCCGGGTCCAGGATGCCCTCCAGCCGGGAACAATAGCCGCGCTGCGGGCTGTAGGCCTGATAGGCATTGGCCGCCTGCCAGTCGCCGCGGCTGGCCAGCTCCCGCATGGTGTACATTTCCGTCAGCCCTTCGTTCAATGCCCGGTTGGAAACGCTGACATGCCGGACACCGTCCGGGTCCACATTGGTTTCCACCCGGAGCAGCCCGCTTGCGTAAAGGTGCTGCTTGCTGCCGTCCTGATTTTCGGTAAAGGTATTTTCTTTATGGGAGCAAAGGTGGGTCGTTTCATGGGTTACGGTATGGTTGACCATATCCTGGTGGCCGTTGACCGCATAGACCTTCCCGTCGTGGTAAAGCCCAATGACGCCCGGCTGGGCGTTGGGGAAACGATCGCGGAATGCCTGGTAGTCCAACACCTCCACCTGCCCCCGGGTGTCGTGGGCTTCCAGTCTTTTTACGTTTTCCTCCCCCATTTGTTCCCTGTGCTGCGCCATCAGGTCCTGCTTGGTGTTCTCGGCGATATCGCGGCCGTATTCGGTCATCTCATCCGCGCTTTTGTACTTTTCCGGGGAGCTTGACAGCAGGCGCTCATCGGTATCCCCGCTGATTTCCCCAGAACCGCCTTGCTCAAGCCGTTTTTCCTCGCCAGAATCGTCGGGGACATCCAATTCGCGGAGCCGTTCTTTCATAGTTCCTTTCCCCCTTCCAGCATATGCAGGGCGGCAAGGGCCCGGCGCTGTTCGTAAAAGGGATGCCCTCCGCAGCGGGAAACCAGCGCGCCCGCCAGGCAGAAAAGCGCCTCTCCATCAAGGGAGAACCGCTGCGCCAGGTTCCGGTACGCCTCCTCCACCCGGCGCGGGTCGGGATGGAAAAGCCCGGCGCAGAAGAACCCGCATTCCGCCTGGCTTACGCCGGAAAGCAGGGCTTCCGTCTGCCGGCGGCAGCAGTCTTTGGCGCTGCAGAAGACACAGCCCTCGCTGAAAGGAAGCGGCGCTTTCAAAGCCCGGTCGGTCACCTGGATCCGGCTGATCTCATGCTCCCCGGCAACCCGGACGACAGCCTGGCCGGGCCGCAGCTCAGCCAGCAGGCCGCGCCGGTATTCCTGGAGATGGAGCGCGCCCGCCACTGCATCGACGTCCTCCTGTTCATCCTGGTTGTGGACAATCCGGACAGAGGTATTGGCAATGGCCGAAGGATGGATGACCGAGGCGCGCTGATCCGCAATGAGCAGGCCTGTGCCGTAGGCGCTGAGTTCGGCCAGCATATCGCTGAACTGTTCGGTCACCCGGGCGGCGGACCGGCTCATCCCGGGAGAGGGGGCGCGGAAGACGGTATGCGCTTCCTCAATGACCAGAAGGTTCCGAAGCCCGCCCGTTTCTTCCCGGCGGCGGATCACCTCGTTGAGGGAGAGCAGCAGCAGGGAGGTCACGAGAGAGCGCTCCTCCCCCTGCAGATCGTCCAGTTCCACAACAGCGGGACCGGAAAGCAGCGCTTCAGCGATCCCTTCTTCCCCTGAAAAGATCTGGCCGCAGAGCCCTGCGCAGAGGCGCTGGGTAATGCGGTTGTCCAAAGCGCCGTGGATATTGGCGCGGACCTCCGGCCCATGAAGGACATGTTCCTTCACATAGTCCCCGATGCGGGCCGCAAGGTCCCGGACCGTGGGATAACGTTTCCCGGCAGGGAGGCGGGCAGGCGCCGGCATTTCCAGGGTCCAGCCGAAATCCAGGTAGGTCCGTTCCAGCAGCCCGGTAAAAGCGCCGGTCAGCGGGTCTTCCAGATCAAAGGCCCCGGTGAAGGCGGTCATCAGCCCGCTGATATGCTCCCCGATTCGGACGCCGCGTTCCGGGCGCAGAGGGTTGAAACGGATCGGCCGCGCGTCCCCGCCCGCCGAATATACGCGCAGAGAAGGGATCGCGCCCCGAAGCCTGCGGTACTCCTTTTTCCGTGTTTCCAAAACCAGGAACGGGACCGAAAGGGAAAGGAGGAGCCCCTGCACCGTGGTGGACTTGCCGGACCGGTTTCGGCCGCAGACAAAAACGTGCCGGGAAAGGACGTTGACGGACAGCCGGTATGAAAGGCCGGCCGAGGTTTTCCCCAGCTCAATAAACGGCCCGTTGCCGCTGTAGCCGGTATAGCGGTCGAAGGGATGGAGCGCGCCGGCTTCTTCCGGTTCGAGGATCGCTATGCCGGGATGGAAATGCAGCGGCGGGCAAAAACTGCCGCTCAGCTCCTCAGAGGAAAAGAATGGGGCCAGACGGTCAAAAAAGGGACGTTCCGGGCTGCGCGGGAGCCGGAACCCCCCGGACCCCGGGTCGAACGGCGGAAAAGGCAGGGCAACCGCCTCGGTCCTGCCCCCCTCGGCGGCATGAAACGCGCCTTCCAGCAGGCTGCCGATCAGGGCGGCCTCCCCGCGATCCGGCGCAGCATACAGAAAGCTCGCCCGGCAGCCCGCGCCGGCCTGCTCCAGCAGTTTTTTCTGCCTGTTCAGCTGGTCAATGAGCAGTGTGGCGCCGGGAAAACGGCGGTCCTGGCTGCGGATGCCAAAGCCGCTGCCGAAGGAATACTCGACCCTTTCCAGTTCTTGGTACCGGTCAAGCTCCGCCTCCAACTCTCGGCGGCATTCCTCCCTTTGGGCCGCGGAAACCGGGGCTGAAAACAGCGCGATCCAAAAATCCCGGCCCTCAAGCAGGGTAAGGAGCTGATCCAGTCCGCCGGGTTCGGCGTGGAACTCCCCCGAAAGCACGCCGCCGTATGCGCCATGTCTCGCCATGGCGAAGGGAGAAAGGGGCTGGGCGGAGAGCCGGACGTCCGGGAGGACGGCGGTCAAAAAAAGCGGTTCCGCAGCATCCCAGGGGAGGCCGTACCAGACCTCCAGCCCGTTTTTATCGGAAAGAAGGAGAAACGCCGCGGGTCTGCGCAGAAACAGGGAGGCGCTCTGCCGGACGCGCTCGAAGATCTCCTGGATAGTCAGACTGCGGCGGTAGCCTTCCAGCCGGACAAAACGCAGCGGTTCAGGGGTCTGTGCGTCCTCTTCCGTCACCCCGGCGCAGGACGCGCCGCCATACCAGGCCAGACGTTCCTCCGCCTGCCCGAGCTGGCGGTTCATTTGATGGATACGGTAATTTGCCATGATCTTCCTTCCTTTCTTTAAAAATCAGCGCCAACGCCTGGAACGGAGCCAGAACCAAAGCGCGCCGATCAGGATGATCGGGAACATCAGCTGGGACAGCAGCACTAGGAACGCCCCGGAAGCGAAAAAGCAAACCACTTCTGCCGTAAAAAAGAACAGCGCCAGCAGAACCAAGAGGAACAGGATCCGCACCAGCCAAGCGGAGAGCCGGATGCTTTCCGGCCTGAGGGAACGGTTGTGGTCAAAGGAATAGACCCGAACAGCCATGTACCGCCCCCGATGGCGGACGCATTCCGCCTGGATATCGTCGCCGGTGGCAAGCTGGGATTCAATATCCCCGTAATAAATGATCGTTTCGCTCCGTTCGGGAAATCCGGCGTCGGTGTGCTCCTCCAGCCGGATGTTGGTCAGATAGCAGGTGCGCCCAAACTGAAAGGGCTCGCCGGAAAAAACGCTGTAAAGCACCTTGCGGAGGAATCCGTATTCCCGTACGACTGTATCCACATGAAAGACGGCTCCGCGGAAAATATAGCGGCCTCCCTCATGAACCAGGAAAGCCGGGCTGGAGGGCGCGGCGCAGGCTGCCTGCCGTCCGCCGGAAGAAGGCGCGGACCGTTCCTGCCGTGATCCCCCCTCCCGAACCGTCTGGGTAAAAACGGCGGAACGCTCCCCCGGCCACTCTCCTGCCGGAGGGGACGTTTCGGCCTGCGGCCGGTAGAACTCTAAGCGCCGCCCGCAATCGGGACAGGCGGTCTGAGAATCGTCATATAAGAAAAAGCCTCTGCAAACTGGACAATATTTCGCCATATATGGTCACTCCCTTCGATATAAGAAAATCAAATCCCGGCTGATTCTGACAGAGGAAAGAAAAAATTCTCCCTGCCGCAAAGGCGATCTCTTATTCGGAGCGATCGGCGGTGTAAGGGCATGAAAAAAGCCGCTTGGAGAAAATCCAAACGGCTGATATGTACGATACTGCATAAACGGAAAACCGCGGCCTTTCGGTCCGCGAGTCCGCAATTTGCCAATCAAAAATTCAAATCTTTTCGGATATCAGAAAAGCCTGAAGCCCCTGATTACAAGGAAATCATGCTTTACACACTGGGTTTGCATTACAAAAATGATGTCTATCCCAACGCGGGAGAAAAACAAAACGCGCACCAACTAAAGGGTGTCTCACTAAGGGATTTTATTCCTTGGAAAAATATCGGCATAGTTTGGAGAAATCCGGCTATGCCGATTTTTCTATTTCTCTGGCAAATCTATTGCACCAATGAAATTCCAATGAATCAAAATAGTTTGCTTTTTTGTCCGCGTCCCAGGAATCTTTTCCGGTTGAAATACATCAATTCGCTCTACTAGGGAACGAATAATCTCCGCATCCAGTTCCTTGACCGCTGTGTACTTCCTGACCTGAGTGAGAAAAGAATCAATGTTAAGTTGTTGTCCCTTTAACTTGGAAATGGTTTCCTGAAGAATAGTAACTTTGGCTTCAAGGTCTTTCTGCTCTTGCTCATAGGTGGTAGTCATCTTGGCAAAGCGCTCATCACTAATTTTACCTTCAATGTTGTCCTCATATAGCCGCTGGATAATGGTATCCAACTTGGCAATACGCTGCATGGATTGCTCCATTTCCTTAGTACAGTCACAAAGTTGTTTATTAAGAGTCTTCTCGTTGTTTTTGGTAAGCAATTCCACAAATTCGGATTCTCGGTCACGAATAAATGCAAGCATTCGGTTGATCTCTGAGAGCAATATCCGTTCCACCTGTATATTGTGAATACGGTGGGAAGAACATTGACCCTTGCGTTTGCGGTAGGTGGCGCACACAAAATACTCCTGCTCGTGTGTCCAGCCTCTCGCTCTCGCCTGGGACAACTTAGCACCACAATCCGCACAGTAGAGCATCCCGGATAGAACGGGCATCTCCCCCATCGGAGTTTGTCTCCGTCTACTGTTACGGATATTCTGAACAATTTCAAAGGTTTCCTGGTCAATGATAGCTTCGTGGGTATTTTCAAAAATCATCCATTCAGACGGGTTATTGTTAACCTTTTTCCTTACCTTATAGGATTTTTTCTTGGTTTTGAAATTGATTGTGTGACCAAGATACTCCATTCGACTCAAAATATGAGAAACAGTTCTGCTTTGCCATGCATAAATATCTTCCGGCACTTTTGCTGGTATGTGAATGCCCATTTCTTTAAAGTGTGCAGTGGGAACAGGTATCTTTTGCCGTGAAAGTTCTGTAGCAATTTGAGAAGGTCCTCGTCCCGCGACACAGAGTCGAAAAATTTTTCGTATTACCTCAGCTGCAGGTTCGTCTACAATCCACCGATGTTTATCGTTCGGATCTTTCAGATATCCATAGGGAGGATTGGTACATAACGGCTTGCCGGATTCACCCTTTGCCTTAAGTACCGCACGAATTTTTTTGCTGGTATCCTTGGCATACCACTCATTGATGATATTGAGGAATGGAGTAAAATCACTGTCCTGTTGATTGGCACTGTCTATCCCATTATTGATGGCAATAAATCGGACATCTGCATCGGGCAAGAGAACCTCCGTATAATAACCTACCTTGAGATAGTCTCTGCCAAGCCTGCTCATATCCTTGACAATAATCGTACTGATCCTGCCTTCGTCTACCAGAGCCATAAGGCGCTGCCAATCTGGACGGTCAAAATTGGTTCCAGAATAGCCATCGTCTACAAAGAACATGGTGTTCAAAAAGCCATTATCATCAGCGTATTTTTGTAAAATAGTTTTTTGGTTAATAATAGAGTTGCTGTCACCTTGAAGCTCATCATCACGGGAAAGGCGGCAATACAGGGCAGTAATTTTATCCATCGCAATAATAGAGGGCTGTCTATTCAGTTGTTTCATAATATGCTCCTTTCCGACAGACCTCAAGCGGTACTATATATTCCCGTACTATTGCGGATAAGTCAAGAGTATTGGGGGTTATTTATTTTGAACTATGTGATAATAGAGGCAACTGTCACGCAGCAATTGATGACTCTGTGGAGGGCGGTATATCGTTGTTCAGTATCATCCTTTTGACCTTGTCATAAAGGCGTTCTCTAGCTCTGTCACTCTCCACGGATACGATAGTAAATATGGTGTCACCGACCTGCATTTCTGTGGTGCGGTATGGTTTTTTAATCTTGATGTCAGATAGATCGAGCATGGCGTCTCCTTTCTGACCCCGGATGAATCAAATCTCTAGGACTGTTGCTTGGGGTAACGGTATCGGGGCTTTGTGCGAAAAATCACATCAGTTTCTAAGGGAATAGCCCCCTGTGAGCAAAGCTGCCCACAGGAGACCTCTCCCACAGAGGTTATGCAGCTATCTTCAAGACCTTGATGGCTTCGGGACGGATGAGTTTGCCGTCCAGATGCTCATATCCGACATAGCCACGGTACTGCGCCATATGATATTTCTCTGTCAGGGGACGGATGGCAAACGGTACACGTTCCATGATCCAGTAGTAACTGAAATCACCGAAAGCGATAGGCTTATTACCACTGGCGATGTCCGGCACCTGATTGCAGATGATGACGGTCTTGCCGAGCAGCTTTTCTGCGGAAGGTCCCCACAGGTAGTTTCCGTCATTATCCTTGAGAGTGCGGAGTGCCAAAGCGGTAGCGTCATTCATGACCCACACGGCGTTTTCACGGAACCTGGGGTCAAGGGAATGGAACAGAGCCATAACCTCATCAAATGTAATAGATGCAGAGTTGGTGGTGACGCCAACTTCAGCACCGCCCTGATCAGCAAGAATACCCAAAGGCTCGCCTTTTCCCGTGCCAACCAGAAATGCCTTTGCTTCGGCGTGAGCAAATCGGTGAGAAAACTTCTTCAGAATCCATTCCTCAAAATCGAAGCCTTCGTCCTCCAGAAGGTTGATATGGATCTTGGCGATCGAAGACAGTTTGTGGGTATCAAAACGATAAGTGTTTAGCACTTCCTCATCTTCGGGAATATTATCGCCTTCTGCGACCCACTGCGCCTCGGCATCCGTAGCAATGGTGGAAACAGTGTAATCATTGTAGTACATAGGCAGGACCGTACCCAAACGGCGGAAAAAGTTTTCTTTTTCCAGTTCTTCCAGGTACTCTCCGGCTTGGACAGTGGGCAGAACGTAGGCGTTGGTCATGGGAGCCTTGGCATGAGAGTGTTCGGTGATGAGTACGGTCTGCTTACGCAGGGAGTTCCAGAAGATTCTCTCATAGTTGGTGTCAGTGGGATTGAATTTTGGATTTTTCATGTTAGTTACCCTCCTTCATCGCAGCGTAGTATTCTTTTACGAGTTTGTCTGCCATACGCTGAGACAGATAGTTGCTTTCCACACAGGCAACCATCATGTTTTCGATGCTGCCGAAGTATAGAATACGGTTTCTGTACTGTGTGCAGAAATACTTGGTAGGTGTTGTGTTCTTGGGAACAAGCAGTACCACGGCATGTTCTTCGTTCTGCGGTACGACTTCCAATACTCGGAAAGATGTAAAATCAATGTGTGCTTCTCGGAGATAGAACTCCATTTTCTTATCAAGTTTCATTGGAAAACCTCCTGTTTGGGTCAATTACCCTTTTGAATTTGCTGCTTTTTCACACGATACCCCACGCCCGTTGTACGATTGCGAGATCGTAGAGATTTGACTCCCCCTACCGGGGTCACAGCACAATCATAGGCGCCGCCTCCTTTTCCCTTATGGGGCAATGTGGCAAGTAAATAGAGGTATTTTCCATAGGAAATACAATCTTGAAATCAATCATATTTATCTGCCACATTGCCCCATGCCTGTAATTATGCCAGCAACGGTTCGGCAAACTCTAAAGATAAGCGGTACCCCAGCAACACTGTGGTTTTCTCTCCGCCACCCTTGGGACGCTTGCGAACAACTTGTGCAAAGGTCTGCAAACTTTGCTTGAAATTTTTCATACCCTCAGCGTAGTATCCATTCTCCTGACACCAGTCCTTGTATCGAGCATAAAGCACAGAAGTCAGCACTTCACCCTTTTCATCCGGTATAAGGGTTTCCTCTGCAAACAATGCCATCTTGTCACTGTCGTGCTGATAGCTGGCTGTAGCCTTTTTCACGGATTCCGGCAGGTACAATCCCTCCTCCCGCAGCAGCCGATTACCCTCCAGAAGCCAGTTGAGGATAGCGCTCTGTACCTCTTCTATGGCGAACTTTCGCTTAAGGGTGGTGTCCTGACTTCGTTCATCAAAGTGGCGGTCAAAAGGGACGATGATGATGCGGTTACTGGTAAACAGCGTCATATCGTTGATAACAGGCAGATAGTTGGTGTTCACGTAGAGTTTGAACTGGGGCTGAAAGTCAAAGCTGTTTTCATGGAGATACCGGGCATTCAGGGTGTCGTTACCCGTCATAGTCTTGACTTTGGCGGCATCCATGACGATGCCTTTCCCAGGTTCCGAGATATTGACGAAACGGATTCCTGCCAGACGAGCAATATCCTCGTTGGGTTGAGAGCCGTTTGCAAAGGATCTCACGGCGATGCTCTCAATTCGGGCGGTGCAGCCATAGTCCCCCAACACCTTGAGAACACTTTCGCAGAGAGTGCCTTTGCCGTTGCGGGTGGTGGCTCCATAGAGAATGGTCATGCACTCGTGCCGTGTGTCCCCGGTAAGACCGTATCCCATGATCTTCTGCAAAAATTTTGCCCTCTCCTGATCACCGCTCATGATTTCATCGATATAAGTATCGAAGCGGTCTGACCGGGCGGTGGGATCGTACACCACCTGGCTCATTTTGGTGAGGAGGTCGGTGCTGCGATGTTCGGTAAATTCTCCGGTGTCGATATGGAGAGTGCCGTTTTTGCAATTGAAGATGTAGAGATCTGTATCAAAGCTGCTGAAAGGGATGGGATAATGGACTTGAGCATCCTTGAGAATGTTGACCCGGTTGTTGTGGGATTGCCACCGGCCTACATATTTCATATAAGCCTTTCGCTTGTCCTCATCCTGGATTTCCAGAGCAAAGGTGTACATCAGGTCTGCCAGATCCATGCAATATTTCATTGCCCGGATCGTGCTTTTGTCCGGTTGCCAGATACCATCCTCGTAATAAAACCACATTTTCCGCTCCGGAACAAAGCGAAGAATGTCTTTGTAGTAGGCGGCGAAGATGCGTCCAGCTCCAATGTCTGTCCAGGGAAACCGGACAGTGTCCATTGGGTCCAGTTCCTTGAGTCTGTCCATTCCAAAGTCTTCAGCGGCAGTGGCATGGTGAATGGGTTTGTAGAATACTGTGGCGATAGATAAGGCTTTTGTAATGGTGATGTTGCCGTAGGTGTCAATACCTCGGTATTCATCCCACTTGTCACGCATTAAGCCGGACTCTCGGAACAACCTGTCCATCTGTTCCCGGTTACCGCCACACCAAAAAGCCAGTATAGAGCAAAGCGCCACGTCTGCCTCACTATGGGATGGGTATCCAGCGATGTCCCCATTCCAGAGTTGTTTGAATTTGGTGCCATTCTGGGCTGCGGATGCCTTGGCGATCACGCTGTCATCATCGAGATAGCTTTGGCTGGGAGCGGAAGCAGAGGAAGAAGGCGGTGTGGGGCGGAGCATATAGGTGTTAAGCAACCAACTTAGGGCCTTCGTAGTTTCTGTAACCTCTGCCTTGTTCAGCGCATTGCCCGTGACGGTGAGAAACCGATTGGTGAAGCCGGGGATGTACACTTCGATATTACCCTTTTTGATATAGTAAGTGCTGGGATCATAGGTGAAGTTGTCCGGCACCAGACAGAAGATGCGGGTGCCTGTCCCACTGGGGCTGACCTCGATATAGGTGGAGTGGAACTTATCCACGATCTCCTGTGCCCAGGGGAGCAGAATGCCATTTTCCATACAGTGATCGAGGTCGATGCCTGCGATGCCGTTTGCTACATGGATACCGATACCATCATACCCTGTTGCGATTGCCGCAGTATCAAAGGTGGTGAAGGTGATCGGTTGATTGGTCCTAGCTTTACGTCCGGTGACCGGGTTATACGGCACTTTGGTTCGTCTCCCTTTGACGGTCTCATACCGCCAACAGCAGAAACGGGCTATGTCCTTCAACTTCTGCGGAATGTTATTTTGGTTTACTGTGTTCATGTGATGCTCCTTTCTGTGCTTGTGCCTTACACTTCCTGATGTAAATTCACATATTCCTACTTTCCACTGGAGTCCAAATATTGGTTTGGCCGAAAATTTTTGAAAATTTTTCTTCTACTTTTCTTTGGAGATGAGAGCAGTGCTTTGACGAAGATTTGAGAAAATATTTTGTTTCCTCATCTACTATCCCCTGGACATGATGAGAGCGATTTTACGAATGCTGCAAATATTTTCTGTCCTCCACCTTACAGCCACGGGAACGAAGCAATATGAGACGCAAAAATAAAAAATCCCATGCCATTTCTGACACAGGAAAAACCAAGTAACTAAAACATTGAAAAATTCACGTCTTAATGATATAATTATAATTGGCATGATTATGATCACGTGCGGAGGTGCTATTATGGCTATCAGCTATAAAAAACTGTTTCACTTATTGATCGAGCGGGATATGACGACTTCTCAGCTTCAAAAGCAAGCTGGCTTTTCAGCCAATATTACTGCTCGGCTTAAACGGAACGGCGCTGTCTCTTTAGATACTATTGAAAGCATTTGCCGCATATTAGGTTGCGGTGTAGACGATATTTTGGAATTTGTGCCGGATGAGGAGGATAAAAACTAATGGATTATAGCTTCTTGATTGACCTTTTAAGATTAAAACAGGAAATTACTCCTTTAGAGAAAGATATTTTGGATACATGGAACGAGTTGCAGAAAAATCCATTTGATATGGATTCTGCTAACAAGCAAATTCTCTCTAATAAAATCAGTCATCCGGATATAGCGTTAATGGTTAACGCCCTGCCAACCACCATCGCTAAACCGCAAAATCAAGTTACGGAAGTAGATAATCGGTATATCCTGCAATGTCAGCTGACATTCTTGGCTGGGAAAGAAATGGAGGAACAGGGTTATGGCAAATAAACTGGAACTGACTTGGTATGGCAAGGATGAGCCAATCCGTGTAGAACCACGGTTGCTCATTGAAAATGCGGCCCTTTCCAACACTGCTGCTGATCCGGACACGGAAAATATGCTGATCCACGGCGACAACCTGCTGGCGTTGAAAGCACTGGAAAGCAAGTATGCCGGACAGGTAAAATGTATCTACATAGATCCACCATATAATACGGGCAATGCATTTGATAAATATGATGACAATATAGAGCATTCTATCTGGCTGAATTTAATGGATTGCAGATTCCGGTATTTACACTCATTACTCAAAACAGATGGTTTTCTCTTTGTAAATCTCGATGAACAAGAACATGCATATGCGAAAATTTTGTTAGATGGTATTTTTGGTAGGCAAAATTATATCGGCGACATAATCTGGCAAAAACGTAAAGGAGGCGGTAACGATTCCCGTTATCTAGCCCTTGACCATGACTATATTCTTGTGTATGCCAAAGATGCTTCAAAAGAAATTCATCCCGTAAAGTGGCGTACGGCTCAATCCGAAGAATACCTCAAGCGCTATAAAGAAATTGACGAAGATGGTAGACGGTATTATTGGGATACTGTTGCCCGTGATGGATTACAAAACCCTATTCCTGTTTCAATAACTTGTCCAGATGGAACGATTCTATCTATTAATTCACAAATGGGACAAACAACTATTAATGAAGGACTGGTGGACGGAAGCGTCCGTTTGACAAAGGGAAAAAATGGGTGGACACTACATCATAAAGTTTATATGGGAAGAGGTCAAGTGCAGCGTTCTATTCTTACAGATGTTGGTACAAATAAAACCGCTGGAGATGAAATGGAATACTTGTTTGGTGATAAAAAGGCATTTCCATATCCTAAGCCAGAGGATTTAATATCTCGTATTTTGGAGTTGGCAAGCGAAGAAGGTGATCTTGTTTTGGATTCTTTCCTTGGTTCCGGCACCACAGCCGCTGTTGCCCATAAAATGGGGCGGCGGTATATCGGCATTGAAATGGGCAACCACGCCTACACCCACTGTAAGGTGCGCTTGGATAAGGTTATTTCTGGCGAAGACAAAGGCGGTATCACCAAAGCCCAGAACTGGCAAGGTGGCGGTGGTTATCGCTTTTATGAGTTGGCTCCCACCTTAATTAACCAAGATACCTTTGACGAATATGTCATCAATGAAGACTATGACGCAGATATGCTGGCGGCGGCTGTGGCGCTCCATGAAGGGTTTGCTTATCAGCCGGATGGGAATCTGTTCTGGAAACAATCTGTGGGCAACGAAAACAGTTATCTCTTTGTCACCACACGGCATCTGACTGCAGCATACTTGGATTCCATCCGAAGCACCATGGAAGAAGGCGAATATCTCATTATTGCCTGCCGTTCTTTTGATGCAGGACTGGACAAGATATATGACAATATCACTATCAAGAAAATCCCGCAGATGCTGCTCAGCCGCTGTGAGTTCGGCAAAACAGATTACAATCTGAACATTGTACATCCTCCGGTGTATGATGAATTGGATGAGGAGGATTGTGATGAATAATTATTTTCCTCAATATACCACGGATTATATCAGTGGAGTCATGTCCCTGCGCACACCACAGAAGGATTCTCTTAAAATTTTGGAAGAGATTGTGAACAGTGTTTCCCTTCGCAAGGGAATGAATCTGAAAGCTGCTCTGGGTGCAGTCCATGCCATGTATCCCACCTGCTCGGATTTTGAGCGGGAGTTTATGTCCCTGACTTTTGCGCTGGCAACCGGTGTGGGCAAAACCCGGCTGATGGGGGCATTTATTGCTTATCTGTATACCCAACACAACATCAAGAACTTTTTTGTTGTTGCGCCCAATACAACCATCTATGATAAGTTAAAAAAAGATCTTAGTGATCATAACAGCCCTAAGTATGTGTTCCGTGGTCTTGGTTGCTTCAGCACCCCTCCGCAGATCATTACAGATGATGATTATAGAGAACGGCAGCTCCCACTGTTTGAATCCGATATTCGGCTTTTTGTTTATAACATTGATAAGTTCAATAAAGAAGGGGCCAATATGAAAAAGGTGAACGAAATGATTGGGGATTCGTTCTACCAATATTTGTCCAACCTGCCGGATTTGGTGCTCATCATGGATGAATCTCACCACTACCGCGCTGAAAAAGGCGCTCAGGCATTAAATGATCTAAATCCGTTGTTGGGTCTGGAACTCACAGCCACACCTCTTGTAACCAAGGGTAACAAGCAGGCGCCGTTCAAAAATGTGGTCTTTGAATATCCGCTCTCTAAGGCAATCGCTGATGGGTATACACGAACACCGTTTGCTGTGACCCGCTCCGATATTGATTTTTATAACTTTGGTGACGAGCAGCTTGATAAAATGATGCTCCTGGATGGGATTGCCTGTCACGAACGAGCCAAATCCAAGCTGGTAGTTTATGCAGATAACCATCCTGGTAAGCGTATTGTAAAACCGTTTATGCTAGTTGTCTGTAAGGATACCGACCACGCGGCATGGGTGGAAAATTTTATAAAATCGGATGAATTTCGTGGCGGTGTTTACCGTAATAAAACGATTATTGTCCACTCCAAGCAGAAAGGTGCTGAAACCGAAGCCAATACCCGGCTGCTCTTAGATGTAGAAAGTGCCGAAAATCCGGTCGAAATTGTGATCCATGTGAATATGCTCAAAGAAGGTTGGGATGTCAACAACCTTTATACAATCGTGCCTTTAAGAACGGCTGCATCTAAAATTCTCCGGGAACAAATGGTGGGGCGTGGTCTGCGCTTACCATATGGTGAGCGTACAGGAGATCGTGATGTGGACGCAGTCATGCTCACTGCTCACGATAAATTCAATGATATTCTGGACGAGGCTCAGCGCGGCGATTCGATTTTCAAAGCCGGAAATGTGATCAAAGCCGAGGAAATTGTGCCGGAGCAGATTGCCTATACGCAGCTTACCATTGCGCTTGAACCAGATAAAGAACTGGAAGAAGCCTATGAGCATACGCAAATAGAGCGTTCTGAAACTGCCGATACGCTGATAAAAACGGCTGCTGAAATTATCAGAACAGAAGTCACGCATCATATCCAGCATACTCCTGCGCACACTGTGACTGCTGAACAGGCTGAGCAAATTGCGGAAACCGCCAGACAAAAACTCTGTGAGGACAAGGATTTAGGCGATATTTTCCGAGAGAATGAGATGCCCATTGCTGCGTGGCTCTTACATAAAACGGAGGAAACGCATCGTGAGGCACAGGCAAAGTTTATCCCTATCCCGCGCATCAAGGTTACGGATGCCGGAGTGGAGGAATATGTATTCGTGGACTTTGATCTGGATATGGCCGATTTCACCCATGTGCCGATTCGAAATGAATTGCTGATTCAGAATTTAGAGGATATGCAGGATAGAATGCGCATTCAGGGTGACGCTATTGATTTTGATGGCTTTAACCCTAAAAAGGTCATTTTGGAACAACTTCGTGCAAAGCCGGAAATTGATTATGAAAAATGTTCCGCATTGCTGTTTAAGCTGATTTCTCAGGTTTGTAACTACTATGAAACTCTGCATGGCATGAACGGTATGCAGAATATCGTTATGATGTATAAACGTGATATTGGGAACAAGATTTATAAACAGATGATGCAGCACTTCTACTGTGAGAATGGATTTTTACAGGAAGAAGTGATTGGCACCAGAGATTATAATCTGTCTCAATCCTATGACTATGCAGAGCAAACAGGGCTTTTTGATACTTATACTTCAAAAATCCAGTCTGTTTTATTTACAGGTATCAAAAGAGGTGTATTTAATAGCGCTAAATTTGATAGCCTACCGGAACTACTCCTCGCAAGGGTGTTGGATACGGACAATGATGTGCAGAATTGGCTTCGTCCGGCCCCACATGAATTTAACATCACCTATAACCGAGGTCATAATTATGAGCCTGACTTTGTAGTTGAAACCGATCGCGTAATCTATCTTGTGGAGGTCAAGGGTGAGGACAAACTAAATGACCCAGATGTTATAGCCAAGAAGAATCGTGGTATCCAGTATTGCGAAGTGGCCTCCCGATGGGGCAAAGCCAATGGCTATAAAGAGTGGAGGTATCTGTTTATTCCATCTAAGCAGGTGCTGCCGAACTCGAGTTTTATGCAGTTGGCTCAACGGTTCGAGGTAACAAATTAAAGATACGAGGTGGGATTATGAGTGGATTAAACATATACTTTTCCGACTTTTTCAATATAGACGAGGATATTATAGAATCATATGGGGCAATAAATATTTCTCTCATAAATGATTTGCCTCTGTTTGTTGATCCTTTTTTGCTCTTTAACAGCGAAAAACCAGAATACCAGAAAATACACAGTGATATTATTTCTTATCTTCTGTTTTTACAGGAACAAGCAAAAAAGTATCCCAATCCTCCCGCTGGAATGCTTGCAGCATGGTATCATTTTTCCGAAGTAAAACAAACATGGCTAGGTTTTAGTTTAGAGGGAAACTCTGGGCGCGGTCTTGGACATGATTTTGCTATAAATATCCACAGGGGACTTCAGACTATTTTTAAAGATTTTGGCAAAGAGACTATAACCAGAAGTTCCCATCTTGAAAAACTTTGTCTTATAAGCCGTTTGGTTGGTCGTGATAAAATCAGTGATTTTACTACAAATTTCACTAAAAAATATCTGTTGGAATACACAGAAGCTTTTGCGACCACTTACCTGGAGCCTAGGCAATGTCTGAAGTTTTCTGTCCCTCGTGTTGAATTCTGCACAGGTACTCATATATGGAAATCCAGGGAGTATACATTACCTTGCTATAAGGGGGACTATGTGCTTTTAACTCCTCGAGATATGCTCACACGTGATGATACTTTCATCAATAGAGCGGATATGATCAGAAATTTACAAAATATAGCTCCCTCCGTTGAGGATGCAGCATTGCGATTTGCTCTTAACCAATATTTTAGTGATGTTTTACAACACAAGAAAAAAGAAATGAGCCGCACTGAAAAAGAGTGTGCAGCAAACGCATTGATCGCTGAACATCCAGAAATCATTGATCATTATATCAAATATAAGGAAGATAACGAGGAGCAAGCAACTTCCATAAGCAAACAGGTCGTACAAGAAGTGAAACAATTGTTCAACTGCCAGTTGCAAGAACTAACCACGTTGTTGCATAAACATACGGATTTTTACCGTTCTTCTGGGAACTCTCGTGATGAGGCATATCGCCGTGTTATATTTTTAAAGAACGTTATTGAAGATATGGATGGATATCGCATTTTTTATATTAACGGTAAACCCTTACGGCGAGAAAACGATTTGCAGATTATGTATCGCCTTGTATGGTATGCTACAGAGTTTGATATTAATCGTGAAGTCAATAATGGGCGTGGACCTGTCGATTTCAAGGTGTCTAAAGGGGCAAGAGATTCTACACTTGTTGAGTTCAAACTGGCATCGAATACGAAGTTGAAAAAGAATCTTTCAAATCAGGTAGAAATTTATAAAGCAGCAAATCAAACAGATCGCGCAATAAAAGTTATTCTTTATTTTTCGGAGAATGAGTATGCAAAAGTAAATGGCGTATTAAATGAAATCGGATTACAGGAATGTCCAGATATCGTATTGATCGATGCTACAGGAAATAAACCTTCCGCTTCAAATGCTGGATAAGAAGAATTTTAAATGCGCATCGTTTTATAATCAATTTATTTTACCTCAATAGCAATAACGATACTATCACATAAAGAAAAATTTGAACCTGCCGTTATAACTGGGTGTCTTGTATTGATTTAAGGGTTATATGCCAGAAGAAGCTGACGAAGAATTTGATGATGTTGTTGTGGTAGACAAGCCGATTTGTAATCAGATTGAGGAGTTTGCTAAAGCCCAAGAAATTGACCTCGGGACAGGCTGGAAAGTTCGTTTGGCATCTATGGTTAAAAAAGAAATCCTTAAAGGTACAGATAAAGTAATCGGTGAGGATGATCCTGAATTTGCAAAAGTATTGGAATTGTTTAACCGTTTCTAACACCTTATCATGATTAATATTAACACGCTCTCTGTTTACAGTTTGTTATCTGGACTGTCCGCACCTTCTATGGTATAGTATCAAACTACAAGGAGGTGTAAACATGAAAAATAGCATTCTCGAGGATCTATGGTATGGAAATATTAATCCACATGAGCAAAGTTTTGAGAAAAGCAACGCAATTAAAGAACTTCTAAAGCTTATAGATCGAAATCGCAATCAGCTCAACACTACCATGACGGAAGAACAACGTGAATACGCCGCCTAAAACGGTGCCCTGAGACCGCACGGATGGTGCAGCCAGAACGCTAAAACGGTGCATCACCACCGCAGCCATGGTGCATCGGCCGTAAGTCCGCTAAAATGGAATTAGCATCGTCAG